>CAJXTH010000073.1 GCA_913060955.1 uncultured bacterium
CTTTACGACCAGCTTTAGTAAATGATTTTTGAGCAATATACTTAGCATTCAGTAATTTTGTTTCTGCTATAAACTTCATAATGGTATCCATTCCGATCTTTCTCTGCCTCATAATAAATACAACTGTAAGAGACCAGGTCGGAGAGAAATCCCCGAGAATAGGAATTACCTCAATAACTATACTTAAAAAGGTACCCACTATTCTCCATACAACTGTTTGCATCAAAAACTCAGAGATTTTAGTTTGAATAGATGCAAAAAGCTTCTGAAACTTTCCCTGGATTGTTTTATTTTTTCGAGCCTGGGCTTTAATTTCATCAATCGACGACCGAAGGAAGGTTGTATCATTGAGAACCTGGAATAGTAAGAATACGAAAAACGCACCAAGTGCGATAAAATCTAGAGGATACGAAAGAACAACAGCTATCGGGGCCCCAACCCCTGTTAACGAAATAATAAACAAGATAAAGCCAAGTGTATCTACAAGAATCATAAGTCCAAGGAGGATCTGGAGTAATACTGGTTTTGGTGTTTCCATGTATATATTTTTCGACTTATCCTCATTATACCACTCCCCTTTGACAATTCCCAGGCGAAGGGCTAGACTGTAGATAACTAATCAAAAACCATGTTGTAACACGTTCCTCTATCCACAATCTCTTTGAATTATTATCGTTAACTTTTTATTGATATGGATAGTATTTTGGAACTAGCACGAAAAGAATCAGCTCGTCAGCACGAGACTATTCGACTTATTGCATCTGAAAACTACGTTTCTCGAGATATTCTCGAAGTCCTGGGAACCGAACTTACCAACAAATACAGCGAAGGATACCCAACCAAGCGCTACTACGAAGGTCAGGAGTTCACTGACGCGATTGAACTTCGCGCAATTGAGGCAGCCAAGCGAGTCTTTGGGTGTAACTACGCCAATGTTCAGGCCTACTCAGGATCACCGGCCAACCTGGCGGTCTATTTTGCTCTCTTAAATCCGGGAGATACTATCATGGGACTCAATCTTCCATCGGGAGGGCATCTCACCCACGGATTCAAAGTAAGCATCACCGGGAAATGGCTAAACTCAGTCCCCTACTCTATCAATCCAGATACGCATTTGATTGACTATGACGAGGTAGAACGACTTGCACGGGAACACAAGCCAAAGATTATTATTTCTGGTCATAGTGCCTACCCTCGACAGATCGACTTTGAGCGATTTGGAAAGATTGCCAAAGAAGTTGGGGCTCTGCATATGGCAGACATTGCTCACATTTCTGGACTGGTGGCAACCGGAGAACACCCAAGTCCATTCCCTCATGCAGATATCGTGACTATGACCACTCACAAAATCTTGCGAGGACCGCGAGGAGCTTTAATCCTTACCAATGACGAAAAACTTGCTAAAAAAATTGACAAGGCAGTCTTTCCGGGACTTCAAGGAGGACCTCACATGAACAATATCGCCGGGATCGCTATTGCCTTGGAAGAAGCTATGACCCAGTCATACACCACCTACACCCAGCAAGTGAAGAAAAATATCAAAGCTCTTGGAGAAGCTCTAATGGAGCGAGGGTATGATCTCTTTACCGGAGGAACTGACAACCACTTGGTTCTGGTTGATCTTCGACCAAAAGGAATTGACGGAGACACTCTGGGAAAAGCCCTGATCAAAGCCAATATTGAGACCAACAAAAACGCTATCCCATTTGATCCGGCTCCCCCAATGAAGCCAAATGGTATCCGACTCGGAACTCCTGCCGTCACCACAATCGGAATGAAAGAGGAACACATGGTCCAAATTGCTGAATTTATCGAGCAAGTGTACCAAAATGTGGATAACGACCAAGCTCTGGCTGAAATTCGAGAAGAAGTGAAACAATTCATGAACAAGTTCTCACTATGAATCTACTCAAGGGAGAACCAGTAGCAGAGTCAATATATCGGGAGCTTTCCCTCAAAGCTCCCGGGTTTCGACCGCAGCTTGCGATTCTTTTGGTAGGAAACACTCCTGCTTCAGAGATTTATGTCCGGAAAAAATGCGAGGCACTCGAACAGTATTGCAACGGGACCGGAAGCATCCATAGATTTTCCGAAGATGTTGATGAATCCGAGATCCTAGCAAAGATTCAAGAGCTGAATCAAACCCCAGACGTACACGGCATTATCCTCCAACTTCCGATTCCCAAGACTCTCGATAGATTCAAGTTGTTATCCGCTATTGATCCTACCAAAGATGTTGATGGGCTATCTCAGAAAAATCTTGGAGCAACACTGCAAGGAGATTGGGACAATACGATTCTTCCGGCAACACCTCAAGCCGTACTTGAGATCATCAAGTTTTATCAAATTTCGGTGGTTGGAAAACATGTCACCATCGTAAATAACAGTATCTTGGTGGGAAAGCCCTTGGCATCCATGCTGGCTGATATGGGAGCAACAGTAACGGTTTGCCACAAAAAAACCGAAAACTTGAGATTCCACATGACCCAAGCTGACATCGTTATCACCGCAATTGGAAAACCAAATTTTTTCCGAATGGATGACATTAAACAAAATGCTATTGTAATTGATGTTGGAATCTCAAAAACTCCAGATGGAAAAACAACTGGAGACTTTGATCAATCATCAATCGAATCCAAAGCTCAAGCCTACACCCCGGTACCGGGAGGTGTTGGTCCAGTAACCGTTGCAAGTTTGTTGAAGAATTTGTATTAGGGAGAAGTAACCAAATCAAAGCCATTGTCATTCCCAACTTGATTGGGAATCCTGTTAAAGTACAGCGAGATCTCCAATCAAGTTGGAGATGACAATACGCTCTGTGAGTCTTGCAATATCGAATGATTATGCTAGAATAATAACGTTCGATATTTCGGGCGTGTAGCTCAGATGGTTAGAGCGCTACACTGATAATGTAGAGGTCCCAAGTTCAATTCTTGGCACGCCCACCACTCAAAAAAGACCCTATAAATCAGGGTCTTTTTTGTTGGTTAGATGAGACCTAGTTAATAGGTCCAACAGGTCTACTTTGATCAATCAAGAATCCATATTCAAGCACTGTATCAATACCAGCTCCAAGTGCATCCATAGCTTCTGGAGACAATCCAGACACTCGATCAGTAAACATTGCGGGCCCAGACTCAAGAATTGAGGCTACAATTTGTTTTCCGTTTGATGGATTCGTTACCAGAACTTTTTTGTTTGCATGCCACCGCTTTGCGGCACTAGTGTTGTTCAATAGTGAGGTAAATGGTCGTGGATACCACATACTTCCCCCGTATTTATAGACAAAGGTAACTGCCGATCCATTATTGTGAGAAGTCGCACCAGAAGCAGATACCGATGTATCCTGAATTCTATTTCTCATAGGAGAACCTTGATCATGTCCTCGACCGACCACGGACAAAACGTTGTTGGAGTCTTTTGTGTAGGCAATTAACTCGTTGTTAATTCGCACATATCCAGTACTTGGGAACCAACTTGCATCTGCAACGGCAATTTTATTTGCACTACTTGATAGAGATTCCGTCAAGGTAGTTCGAGCCTCATACCAGTTTACATAGTTCCATCGCATGGTAATGTAATACTTTTCTTCCTGAACGGAGGCATTCGCAGCTGAACTGTTTCGAGATCCACTGGGACATCTACTCGCAAAAGCTCCCCCAGAAGTTAAGAGACCATTTCGTAACCAAGATGGATTCGTTCCTGTACTTGATCGACTGTAGTGCTGGCTTGCCGTTTCGTTACAGTCTCGAGCTAAGTGTTGTTCCCGAGCGGTCTTTCCTCGAGTTGCCGGAATAGAATATCCATCCAAACTTGAAGTAGAAACATCACCAAGAGCGGTCCCCAATGAGTGGAGTCGAAATTCTGGCTCAGAGACATTTCGCACATTTCCCCATTGGTACCCCCGAGCGGTAAAGATCTGAGGACTTGGAATCGGTCGCTTCTTTCCTGATTCAATGACAAATACCCCTCCGTTGTAGGCAATTAAGGTTCCATCCTTGAACCCAACATTTCCTTGTTTGGCGTATTTGGATACTACCCGAGCAGGCAGAGTTAACACAGCTTCAAAACTATACCCATGCGAGGCAAATACTTGCGGACTTGGAATATATTCTAGTTTCCCTGATGAAAATCGGTAGATAGCACCACTATTATCTGGAGAGATCAGAGTTCCATTGGCATAGGTTTTTACCGTACCAAAGCCTGATCCTCGAGGAATGATAGAAAGCTCAAAGTCAGTAGCTCGACGAACTTTTCCCCAATTTAATCCATAACTTTCGAATACTTCCGGAGACGAGATTGGGAGTCGTTTGTTATCTTGCATCAAGTATACTCCAGTTGCACTGGAAATCAGTAAT
>CAJXTH010000074.1 GCA_913060955.1 uncultured bacterium
TAGTGTGACAGCTTCTGCATACCGTACAGCAGCCCGTTCATCTGGTTTCATAGACTCAATATCAGTCAAAACATATTGCATATCATCTTGTGATACCCCCAATTGACCGAGCATCCCTTCGACAACTCCTAAACAATATTCACATTTATTCAAATCCGAAACTTTATAGGCACATTTCCATTTATTATCCTGCTCTACCAATCCAGGTCCCATAGTTACTCCCATGAGTTGAGTAAATGCAGCCAATACTTCGGGCCGATGCCCCATAACTCGAGCCCAGTTAGGAACTCCTCCCCGAGTATCGATAAAGTGCTGAAAAACCTCAGCGGCAGGACCTTGAGCTTCACTATCTTCAACCGGCTTAATATAGTTATCCATATTGTTTTTTATTTTACCTACATCTTTATTGTACACCTTCTTTACAAATACACCCAAGAGGAGTAGTCTCAAAATGTACACAGTAGAGACACAAAAATATGACCAAGCAAGGACCAACGGTACTCGTTATCATGGATGGATGGGGCCATCGGGAGGACATTCATAATAACTCAATTGCAACTTCTCACACCCCCACCTTTGACATGCTTATGGAGCAATACCCGCATGATCTCCTGGATGCCAGCGATACCTTTATTGGTCTTCCCAAAGGACAGATGGGAAATAGTGAGATCGGACACATGACTATTGGATCCGGAAAGATCTTAGATGTAGATCTCGTTCGGATCAATAAAGCTATTGAACAGGGAGATTTTTATACCAACCAGGCCTTCACCCAACTTTTCGATCATGTTAAGGCGCACAATTCTATGCTTCACATCATGGGATTGGTAAGCCCCGGAGGGGTTCATAGCCATCGAGATCACTTGTATGCCTTCTTACAAGCAGCTAAGAAAGCCGACCTCCCGCAAGTGGCCATTCATGCCTTCACCGACGGACGAGATGTAGCACCAACCAGTGCTGCTGAGTATCTCCAAGAACTCCAAGATGTCATTGAAGATGTTGGAATCGGATTTGTAGCCACTATCCAAGGTCGATTTTATGCCATGGACCGAGACAAAAACTGGGACCGGATCCACAAAGTCGAGGAAGCTATGCTCTATGGAAAAGGTCGCCAGTATCACGCTGAAAAACCGGCTGAGGTTATCAAAAAGCTGTATCAAGAAGATCTCGTAGACGAGCTCATGGAGCCCATTGTCTTTTTGGATGACAATGGCACCGGATACCAGATCCAAGACAACGACGGAGTGTTCTTCTTTAACTTCCGTGCTGATCGAGCCCGCCAAATTAGCCAAAAGATTGCTTCCCTACAATCTGAAAAGAACGTCATGTTTGTTACCATGACCCAATACAGCAAAGAAATCGAATCCACTGTAGCCTTTCCTCCCCACGAGCTCGACACGACCCTGGCAGCAGAGATTGCTCGAGCCGGGAAAACGCAAGCTCACGTGGCTGAGACCGAAAAATATGCTCACGTGACCTACTTTTTCAACGGAGGAAACGAGCTCCTCCACGAAGGCGAGCGGCACATTCTCCTCGACAGTCGAAAAGATATCGAGACTCACGATCAAGCTCCGGAAATGCGCGCAGCAGATATCACTAAAGAAGTTCTGGAAGAAATCGACAAAGGGACTGACTTTATTGTAGTAAACTATGCCAACGCTGACATGGTAGGCCACACCGCTAATGTAGAGGCTATCAAAATCGCCGTAGAAACAGTTGATAACCAACTCAAAGCCCTGCACGAAAAACTCCAAGCAGTCAACGGAGTTATGATCATAACCGCCGATCACGGAAACGCCGAGAAAAACTACGACGAAGTAACTCACCAAAAACACACCGCCCACACCACCAATCCAGTTCCTTGTATTATAACCAAACAAGGACTCACCGTCCGAGAACACGGAACCCTAGCTGACATTGCTCCAACAGTCCTGGAACTCATGGGACTTCCCGAGTGCCCATCTATGGATGGAACAACTCTTCTTTCTTCATAAAAATCAAAACCTCCCAGATCTATTAGGAGGTTTTTGTATTCAAGTACTTTTCAGCTAACAGGATTGTGGAAAGATGAAGCGATTGATAGACAATTTGTTTGCTTTCAATATCTTTAAGGAGCTCTTCAAAGTCCTGAGATTCTATAGTCATGGTTTCTCCCACCTCCAAATTCTGTTCTTGGGTGACTGATCCTCCATGAATCAGCATAAAGTTGACTTTGTTCGTATGGTTAGCAGGATTTGCATAGGCTACTCCCAGCTTGACACACTCACCGCCCTCATACCCTAATTCTTCTAGAGCTTCTCTTCGGGCTGCTTGTTCAGGAGTTTCGCCCTGCTCGATAGCACCTGCAACAATCTCACGAACCACTTCTCCGGCTCCTTGACGATACTGATTCAACATCCAAACCTTGCCAGTGTCATCAAGCACTACTACATTTACCCAATCTGGATATTCAAATACGTAATAAGGTGAAATTTCTGCTCCTGACGGCGTCTCGCAGGTGTCCGCTCGAAGCTTCAACCATCGATCATGGACTAGATACTGAGACTTTTTTGTTTTCCATTTCATAGTTATATTTCTGAGATTTCTATTGGGAGCTGGTCAGGATCAAAGACAAAGGTCATTTTCTTACCAGTCCGCTGATCGATCCGGACGGGTTCAGATTCAACTCCCTGGGCGTTCAACTCAGCAATGACCTGATCAAAGTTACTCGTTGATAACGCCAAATGTCGTAGGCCAGCTGCCTCGGGATAGGATGGTCGTTTGGGAGGATCGGGAAATGAGAAGAGTTCAATAATACAATTTCCAGCGTCCAGATATATAATTGAGGACTCTCGTTCTGGCCGATCGATTCGATCAAATTGCTGGAAGCCCAAGATGTCGATATAAAATTTCATCGAGGCTTCGAGATCAGCCGTGATAAGAGCAACATGATTTACACCTTCGAACTTCATAGATAGGTTGTTAATTTTTGGATTACTGATTCGGAAAGAGCCTCCTGAATCGAAGCTTCCGTATGAAGCCACTCAAATCGATCACGAGAGATACTCTGTATTCTCTTCCATTCTTGCACAAATCCAAGCAACCTCCAAGGCTTTACTTTGCCTAACGCAATAAATCCAACTTGAGCCAGAAGCTTCTTTCCCGGTAATGTTAGATACCAATCAAAGATCCAAAGCTTGTGCGCAAGTTGCATATACATTCTATCGGTGAGTCCAGCGGAATACAGGAGCCGTGTGGGTCGAATCTTCTTCAGATACCACTGTTCATCCAAAACCTTCAGGATATTCCCCGTTTCTGCCTGTGGATCAGGAAAGATGTACATCTGATCTCTCCACCAGCGATCCACGAACATGTGGTAGCACATCCCGAGGTAAAATTGCTGATCTTCTCTACTCCAACCGGATTCTTGATCCAGTCGAGCAAATACCTGATCCCAGTCATCCAGCGTCTTAGTAAAAAGCGTATGGGTAGCTTCTCGGGGAAGTCCTGCCACGTAGCGAAGATCATTGGCTACGGTTCCAGACAAAAAGGCCTGAGGAAGAGTATCCCCCAAGCCCTGATGAGCGTAATAAATATGGGTTGCCGGAAGTGGCATAGATTATCGTTTGATCAATTTGATTGCCTCATGGATATCCATGGGTGCCTGATCACCAGTTTCCATGTTCTTGATCAAAATCTGGTCTTCTCCTGCCTCAGATGCTCCAATGATTGCGGCATATGGAATACCTTTCTTGTTTCCGTATTTGAGCTGTTTTCCAAATTTCTCTGCTGCCATGTAGACTTCAGTCGCAATTCCATAGTCTCGGAACATTTTGGCAGTTTCTAGGGCTTCCGGAAGCTGTTCATCGGTAAATCGAACCACCAAGACCTGAGCTGGGGTTTGAGCTCCGAGTTTAACCAGTCCTTCTGCTCGCATCTGGTCAAACAATCGAGAAAGTCCGATAGAAATTCCTACTCCCGGTAAATCTTCGTCGGTGTAGTATCCCACCAGATTGTCGTATCGCCCTCCCGAACAAACACTTCCAAACTGAGGATAGTCGGTAAGCTGAGTTTCATACACGGTTCCGGTGTAATAATCGAGTCCCCGAGTAATCATGAGATCAATTCGGTAGTGAGTCTCCGGAACTCCGAGAGATTCCAAGGCTTGGGTGACTGATCGCATCTCTGAAAGTCCTTCTTGAAACGTTTCATCAGCAATATTCATAGCCTCCAACGCGGTCAAAATTTCGTGTACCGACCCTTGGGTTAATACTAATCCAAAAATCTGTTCTACAACATCTGCTGACACCCCAATGCTTTCCATGTCGGATTTTAGCTCGTCGTAAGATTTTTTC
>CAJXTH010000075.1 GCA_913060955.1 uncultured bacterium
CACCACCGCTGCTCGCGCTCCTCGGCGCCGAGGAGCCGGCCTGGGTCGCCCAGTTCGATCTCCGCGGCGGCGGACTGCCGTGAGGATACGGGAGGCATGGGCAGGAACGGCGGCGGCTGCTAGCCTCCGCGCCCCTTCCGTCACCGCCCCGGAGCGGTCGTCATGACCAGCGATCCCGGCGGCTCGCCGGCCGACACGGCGCCGAGGGCGAGCAGCTGCCATGAATATTATTCCGTCGAGCACCGGAGCAGCCAAAGCTGTAGCCAAAGTTATCCCTGATCTCGAAGGAGTCTTTGATGGAGTAGCGGTTCGAGTACCGGTTATTTCGGGGTCACTTATCGACCTTACTATGCTTGTTGAGCGAGAAACTTCTGTTGAAGAAATTAACCAACTTTTGGAAAATGCGTCCAAGGATGCTCGGTGGCAAGGAATTCTCGGAGTTACAACCGATCCAATTGTATCCAGTGATATTCTTGGGTGTGAATACGGATCACTTGTCTCACTTGATCTTACCCAAGTAGTTGCTGGGGACATGGTCAAAGTTATGGCCTGGTATGACAATGAATGGAGTTATACCTCTATGCTTGGAAAACATGTGCTCAAGGTAAGTGAGCTGCTGTAATTGATCGATATACTAAAAAAGCCCCAGAAAATAGGGGCTTTTTTGTTTTGATAGAGAGGTTATTTTCCTAAGAACTCAGAAATAGCTTGTTCCGCGTCAGCAACAGCGGTTTCTAAATCATCGTTCATAATTACGACGTCAAATTCCTTTTGAAATGATAGTTCATATTCTGCCCGCTGCATACGAACTTGAAAAGATTCAGGGTCTTCGGTTCCTCGTTCTCGGAGTCGCTGCTCAAGGACTTCGAGACTTGGTGGAGTGATATACATCAGAAGAGCCTCGTCTCCAAATTCTTCTCGAAGATGCATTGCTCCGTTTACGTCAATTTCAAAGATAATGATTTTTCCATCCGCCCAGAGTCGTTCGAGTTCAGATCGAAGAGTTCCATACATTTTCCCCGGATAGACTTCTTCCCATTCGACAACTTCACCTTCTTTGATTTTTTGCCGGAATTCTTCTACGGACAAAAAGTAGTAATCTACCCCGTGTTTTTCTCCTTCTCTCATCGGCCGCGTAGTTGCCGAGACAGATAGGGCTAATCGAGGGTTATTTTGCATGAGTCGCCGGATAATCGTTCCTTTTCCTCCTCCAGATGGAGAGGAGATGATAATGGCAGGTTTTTCTTTTGTCATGGTTGTCGAATTTAATAAGACGGGGTATCATATGGTTATAGCATACCGAAAAACACAAATAAGTCTACACCCTATGTTCTCACGAACCCCACGTCTCAGCTGGATGAGTTTCGTTCCTTATACTCTTCTAATCTGTTTTCTGCTCTTTTTATCCATTTCTGGACGGATCGTTCTCTCTGAAAATCCCAGTTTGGTTCGAGTAGATGAGTTTCAAGTATTTGTATTGGGCTCCATTCTATTTGTAGGATTTTTAATCAATCGAGTAGCGCCTCGAACAATTATCCCTTCTTTTGTATGGGTGATTTTGGCCGGGATTGCTCTTGAGCCAATACTCGGAGTATTTACCCGTGATATGGGACTTTTATCAATCGTGATGGAATTATTTGCAGCGATTATTCTGTTTACGGGTGGGGTTGAAATTCCGTTCAAAAATTTTAAAAAATGGTTTTTTCCGATTGCCAGCTTGTCAATTATCGGAGTTCTCCTAACGGCCGTTATATTCTCAGTCATGATGTGGGGACTTACCACAGCACTCGGTATCTTTGAGCCGGCAATCATCCCATCAATTGTGATTTTATCAGTTGCACTGGCTTCAACTGATCCAACCGCTATTATTCCGTTGCTTAACGTAATGAAATTTAAGCGAAATTATATTAAAGAGATTGCCATTTCAGAATCCGCTCTTACGGATATCAGTGGAAGCATTCTGACTCGGTTTCTGTTGCTTGCTTTTATTACCACTCCAATTTTTAACTCGAATGTCTTTAATTATTTTTCCCCGTTGTTAGAGCGAGGAACCTATGATGCCTTTGCCTTACAGATTATGTCGGGGATTCTGGTTGGATACCTAGGGTATTCACTTCTCAAGCGTCTGTATGACTTGAATTCAAGTCGTCGTCATGCTGATCCAGCCTTACTGTTATCTATCCCAATCTTTACCTTTGTATTAGGAAATGCGCTTGGAGGGGCGGGATTCCTTGCGGCCTTTGTTGCTGGATTGCTCTCTGATTTATCGGGTGAACTCAGAAGAGCTTCACAGTTCAATGAAGATTTGTTGAATCATTTGATTTATCCGTTTGTATTTATCATCTTGGGGGCTTTGGTTCCGGTGCAAATATTGATTGAATATGCACCGATCGGAATAGTAGCAAGTGTATTTTTTATTCTGATTATCCGTCCAGTGGTAGTATTTTGTTCACTGTTTCCATGGTACTTGGAACATCGGTTCCGATTTGAGGATTTGGTCTTTTTGTCGATGATCCGAGAGACGGGAATTATTGCGGCTGTGTTGTTGGTAATTGCATCTTCATACAACATTATCCAGTCTGACTTTGTTATTGCGATTGGAATGTGGGTAATCTTGCTTACTTTAATTTTGGAGCCTCCGCTCACTCCAATTCTTGCAAAACGAATTGGAATAACCAAGCGCTAATCGTATCACTTCGTTTTCTTGGAAATATACCGGGCTATCTATTGCCCCAGAAGCCAAAATCCGGTACACTAGAGGAGAAGCTAAATTTATGCTATGAGCTCATCAAAGCCCATCAACACCCTCGTAATGCTCGGAAAACCCGGAGCAGGAAAAGGAACTCAAAGTGGAATCCTGAAAGAACGTCTCCGATTCCAACCAATCGGATATGGAGATTTCTTTCGAGGTCTTGCCAAGGAGGATACGTTTGTTTCACGAAAAGTGAAGGAAACTATCGACAAAGGAAATCTTTTACCATACTGGTTCCCATCCTTTGTGTTGATGGATAAGATGTTTAATGAACTCTCAGAAGACCAAGATATCATCTTGGATGGAGCAGCCCGGTCTCGAAAAGAGGCCGAAGTTGTTCATGACGTTTTGACCTGGTTTGAACGACCGTACCGAGCAGTATATATTGATATTCCAGATCAGGTTGCTATTGACCGATTAACTGAGCGACGAAATCTGATCAATCGAGCAGATGATGATGCTGATCATATCAAGACCCGATTGCAGGCCTACCACGATACTGTGATCCCGGCTATTGAATATTTCCGAGAAGTTGGATCCTTGATTGAAATCAACGGAGCTCAATCAATGGAGGCTGTGTCAGAGGAAATTCTTGACCGACTGGCAGAAGAAGGTCTTCATCCTAATTACTAACACAATTCATGGTAGTCACTCCACGAACTCAAGAGGAAATCCAAGCAATGCGGACAGGTGGTAAAATCCTGGCCGAAGCCTTGGAAATGATGCGAGAAGCAACCGTACCAGGGATTACTACAGCTGAGATTGATGCTAGAGTACGAGAGTTTTTCAAGCAAAAAGGTGTTGAGCCAGCTTTCCTTGGGTACTATGGATTTACCGGAGCGGTGTGTATTTCGGTCAACGAAGAAATTATTCACGGTGTTCCAAAACAGGACAAAGTGATCCAAGAGGGAGATATTGTGTCTCTTGATTGTGGAGTGTTGCACAATGGAATGGTTGTGGACAGTGCCCGAACCTTTGGGGTGGGAGAAATTCCAGAGGAAGCACGACTCTTGATTGAACGAACCAAGAAGTCGTTTTTCAAAGGGGTTTCCAAGCTCAAAGACGGAGCCTGGACCGGAGACTTTGGTCAGGCTTGTGAAGAGTACCTGGACAAATTCGGATACGGAATTATTCGGGACTACGCTGGACATGGAGTCGGGCGCGCAGTTCATGAAGATCCAACGATTCCAAATTATGGAACCAAAGGAACTGGATTTCAACTCCAAGAAGGAATGACAATTGCCCTAGAACCAATGGTAACTTTGGGAGCAGAAGAGACCTATGTTGATGCGGATGATGACTGGACTGTTCTGCCGGTTGATCATTCGCTTTCGGCCCACTACGAACACACTGTTCTCATCACGAAGAACGGGGTAGAAATATTAACTCAACTTTAAGACCGATGAGTACCGAACACGCCACATCTGCAATTCAAACAGAACGATTGTCTCGTATCGAAAAGGCAAAGGTATTGCTGGAAAAAGGACATAATCCGTACTCAGCTACTCCGACTCGGGACATGACTCTTGCCGATGTTGTGGCCAAGTTT
>CAJXTH010000076.1 GCA_913060955.1 uncultured bacterium
GTTGAGAGGACCATATAAAATCCTCCGATAACCATTGAAAGAACAGCTACAGCTGCCAAGAGTCCAAGGGCAAAGTTGAATACGTCACGAGCTAAAATAAATAGGTCACAAATAGTACAGTCTCGGGATACTCCACAGGATACAAGACCGCTTTCTGAACCGGCATTTCCCACTGTTTCTCCAGTTCCAGATGATCCTGAATCATCACCATCATTTTCTTCGTCTCCCCCATCATTCGGAGCTCCGTCCCCTCCGTCGTTTGGAGCACCATCACCACCGTCGTTAGGCGCCCCGACCTCAGAAGATCCGCCATCATTTGGAGCTCCTTGATTTGCCCAACTGATGTTGACAATTCCTACCCAAGTGATGAGTATTATTGATAGTGCAATTAGCAACTTTTTCATATCAGGTATTCACAAATATTACAGCCAGTATAGCATATTATTGTCGATTTTGGCGGGCGATTAGTTGAATTTCAGATTGAGCGTTTGAGATTGCTTCTTGGTAGCTTACTAATCCTCGATTAACATTGTCGATTGCTTCGATAAAGATCTGATCTACTGCGTTATTGTCTGGCTGCTTCCAGCTTCGGGCAAAAATGGTCTGGTCAACAAAGACTCCATATTCAGTATCTTCAGATTGCATATCTACCAAGTCTCGTCGAGCAGTTGGACGTTTTGTTGCAAGGAAATAATTTTGTGCATTTTCTTGCTCGGTAATGTACTTGAGGAATTCATAGGCTACGGCGCCGTGTTGCGATTGGACACTGGTGGTATATCCCCAATAGTTTGCGTATCCGAGCAGATTTTGGTCTGTTGAAATCTGAGGGAGTGGCGCGACATCGAAGTTGAGCCGAGGAGATCGAGCTTTGACCTGTTCTACATGGTATGAATACCCCAGCATCATTGCAGCTTCTCGCTCGTAAAAGGCATCTGTTGAGAAGTTTTGTGCAAGGTTCCAGGTATAGACCGTCTTTCGTGGGTTGGCAAAGTCGGTGTAAAACTGAAGAGCTAGTTGAGCAGGATTGGTATTTGCTCCATTTGCACGAGCTGATTGATTAAAGGTAATTTGAGCTGGATCGGCTGGATCATTCATCTGAGCTCCGCTCTGAATCATAAGTGCTGACAAAATATCTGGAGATCGAACAACATTTTCTCCGGTTCCCATAGCTACTCCAGCTTGATCAATATTTCCAAATTGATCGATCTTGGTGAGCCGCTCTACGGTATCCTGAAATTCTTCCCAGGTCTCTGGCGGTGTCGTAATTCCCGCATCAGCAAAAGCATCTTTGTTATAGAACAGGGATAGTGTATCGGTGTATAGCGGAAATCCCCACACTTGGTTATCTTCTATAAAATCTGTGTGAACTACGTCCAAGAATCGCTCCTGGTATTCTCGAAGGGTCATAATTTCTTCTGGCATGGGTTGCATTTTGTCTTTGTGCTTGCCAAGCCAGGTGTGATGCATGGCAAAGATATCTGGTCCTCGGCCAGCGGCAAGAGCATCAATTAGTTCCTGCTCGTATTCCTGAATAGTAAGTTTACGATAGGTGATACTTACGTTCGGATACAAAGCACTAAAATCTGAGATATAGTTTCTCATGAGATTGGAGTCATCCCAAACACCCCACATAACCAGGTCGGCTTGTACGTTCGAGTTTGGGCCACTTCCTCCGGGAGAAAAGTTCACCGCATTCACAACCATCAAAACGATCATGGATACCATAGCAATTGCTGCTATAATCAAAAGTGTCCTGTTTTTTACAAAGGAGTCGAGTGACGTTTTCGATGATGACTTAGGTGCCATTATTCTTCTGAGTTAGGTTTGGTATAGAGTACTCCGTAGTGGTATCGTCCAGCATTGATTCTCTTTTCTATATCAAATCCTACACTGGTAATCAAGGATGTTACTTCTGGTTCTGGCATTCGAGCTGCTCGAAGTGGGCCGATAGGGCTTGAAACGTCCCACTCTACTACGACAAGCTTTCCTCCTGGTTTGAGGACTCGCAGGGCTTCTTTGATAAGATGAACTCGATCCTCTACTTGAAAGAGAACGTTATGGATCATGACTTGATCTACGGATGCGTTTGGAAGGGTTGATCCTGTCTCAGTTTCGAGATTGGTTAGGATCATGTCGATGTTTGAGACTCCTTCCATTTTGGATTTTGATCGGAGTGATTGGTGGGCTGATTCTAACACGTCAATTGCAAAGACGCGTCCGGTTGGACCTACTGTCTTGGCAATTGCTACCGCGAAGTCTCCTGCTCCACTTCCAAAGTCGGCTACTTTCATTCCTGGTTCGAGCGTAAACTGCGCTACGATTTCTTTCGGTGATAAAAATCGTCCCATCTGCATCTGTATCATAGTCGTTTTTGGTTTTGATATCTTGTTGATTGTATTATATCGTGAAAGATTTCTGGGGTCAAAAGAGGGGGTGTGTATAAGATGAAGAGAATAGGGTTATGGAACCGCAAGCCTACCTTCGGCAGGTAAACGTTCCGCTACAACACCAAGAGATTCCAGATCACTGCCGCCGAGAGTTAAAAAGTACAGATAGATGGTCCTCTAACATTCAGAGTGATAAAAAATACAGGTGAATATCACGAGATCCTCAGTCAAGCTGAGGATGACAGTGGAAAAAGAAAAGACCCTGAAACAAGTTCAGGGTGACAATGAGATCTTGTCATGCTGAATTACGTTCAGCATCTTTTTGACGGTAAGCGTCTATTCTTCGTCTTCTCCTTCTAGAGTAACTGCAACAGAGGCTACTTCGTCTCCCTTGGCTACTCGCATAAGTTTGACTCCTTGGGTGTCACGTCCCAGTGTTGGTACGTCTTTTTTGATGTCGACTTTGATGATATTTCCTTTTTGGGAAATTGCAATCATGTCTTTGGATTCTTTGTTGACCACTCGAGCTCCTACAACAGCTCCGGTTTTGGTGGTTACTTTGGAGGCTTTGACTCCAGATCCACCTCGTCGCTGGACCTTGTAGTGATGCAGTTTGGATTTCTTTCCGTATCCTTTTTCGGTAGCAATCAAGAGCCAACCATCTTCATCTCCCTTTTTGATTCCAGCCATTCCCATGATCTGGTCTCCGTCTTTGAGGCTCATGGCTTTGACTCCTCCGGCGGTTCGTCCCATGGCCCGAATCTCGTCTTGTTCGAATCGAATTGCCTTTCCGAGTTTGGTAAAGAGGAAGACATCGTCGTCTTTGTTGGTACAAATCACGTGGACCAATTCGTCTCCGTCTTTGAGGTTAATGGCGATGATTCCTCCTCGTCGAACGTTTCCGTAGACATCTTGGGTAGATTTTTTGATCATTCCGTTCTTGGTCACAATGGTGATGAAGTGACATTCTTTTTGACCCATTGGAAGAATGGATTGAACCACTTCGTCTTTTCCAAGCTCGAGGAAGTTTACGATCGATTGTCCTTTGGCTGTTCGAGAGCTTTGCGGAATTTCGAAGGCTTTGAGTTTCAGAACTCGACCCGTATTGGTAAAGAAGAGGAGCTTGGTATGAGTTGTAGTGTGGAGGAAAATCGAAACATAGTCGTCTTCTCGGGTTTTTACCCCAGAGATTCCTACTCCACCTCGTCGCTGTGATCGATATTCTTTTGGATCAACGCGTTTTACGTACCCATCGTTGGTCAAGATAATAATGGTATCTTCGTTGGCGATAAAGTCGGTATCTTTAAAGTCTCCTAGACCTTGTTTGAAGACTCGGGTTTTTCGTTCGTCTCCGTATTGTTCGATAACTTGTCGGAGGTCGTCTTTGATGATCTCAAAGATTCGAGTCTCTGAGGCAAGAATTGCTTCCAATTCAGAAATAACCTTCATGAGTTCAGCCAGTTCGTCCAGGATCTTCTGTCGCTCCAATCCAGCCAAAGTCTGAAGTCGCATGTCCAAGATGGCTTGGGCTTGAACCTCGGAGAATTCAAATCGCTTGATCAAGTTTTTCTTGGCGATTTCTTTGGTATCTGATCCTCGAATAATAGAGATCACTTCGTCGATAAAGTCGAGTGCCTTCTTGAGCCCTTCCAAAATGTGAGCTCGCTCTTTGGCTTTCCGGAGTTCGTATTCGGTTTTTCGGATTACGACCTCTTTTCGGTGAGCGACGTAGTATTCCAAAGCTTGTTTCAAAGAAAGTGTTCGGGGTTCGATTCCATCACACAAAGCAAGCAAGTTTACGTGATAGGTCTTTTGGAGATCGGTAATCTTGTATAGTCGGTTGAAGACTTTTTATGGGAATACCTAAGATTTGAGCTCAATCACTACTCGAACTCCTTCTT
>CAJXTH010000077.1 GCA_913060955.1 uncultured bacterium
GAATATTCTGGTTGCGCGCTTCTGTTACTGTTTGTGTGATGAGGGCTCGATGCCCCAAATGAACTCCGTCGAAGGTTCCGACAGTGAGCACACAACCCTGGATCGGTGGGGAGGTAAAATCAATCAGTTTCATGATGGGAGGCTACGCGTTTTTGCGCATGAGTCCGAGCTCGACTGCTGTGTCTGCCCATGAAGGTCCGTGATTTCCTGGTCCGATAGCTCGCTCTTTGGCTTGCTCTTCAGTCAGACAGGTGAGTACTCCAAATAGGACAGGAACACCAGTATCCAGGCTGACGCGCATGATTCCTTGGCTTACGGCTTCGGCAATGTATTCGAAATGCATGGTTGAGCCTTTGACTAACACTCCAATTGGAATGACTACGTCAACTTCGGTGGTATCAATCAGATGTCGGGCAGCAAAAGGGAGTTCATAGGATCCCCCGATATCGATGCTGACAATGTCTTGCTCAGCTACTCCGAGTTCCATGAGTCGTCCAATTGCTCCGTCACGCAACGAGTGGGTAAGCTGATAGTTCCAGCGAGCGGTTATGACACCGACTTTAAGTCCAGTTGCGTCGAGGTTGGTGTATGTTGGGGCTCCGTCTTTCATAGAAGTTAGTTATTTGCTTTCATCAGTTGCTCTAGGTATCGGTGGACGTATTTGAGGGTCATATCGCATTCGATGTTCACCTGATCTCCTACGTCGAGGTTACCCAGGGTGGTTACGGTCCACGTGTGTTCGATTAGGGAAACGGTAAAGGTTTCGTCTCCAAGCTCGGCTACGGTCAGACTGACTCCGTCTACGGCAACCGATCCTTGGTACGTAAAGAAATCTCTGAGATGTTCTGGAGGACGAAAGGTCACTCTTCGAGCGTTGCCGTCGTCTGTTCTGTCGACAACGGTTGCCACTCCATCTACATGACCAAATACGTTATGTCCACCTATCTCATCTCCGACTCGAAGAGAGTTTTCCATGTTAACTCTATCTCCGACAGATCGAGACCCGAGGGTTGTTTTTCGTAGGGTTTCTGGCATAACCTCAAAGGTGATGGTCTGGGCGGTGTAGTCTTTTACTGTGAGGCAAATACCGCTCACGGCAATGCTTGATCCTATTTCGATACCGTTGGTTCGCTCAGGGGCAAGAATTGTTACCAGAACGCCTTCTTGTTTGGGTTTGAGTTCCTGAATGTTGCCGGTCGATTTTATAATTCCTGAAAACATGGTCTGTGTATGGGTATAATAGCGCCCTTATTGTATCACGGTTGAGGCGGTCTCGGAAACGTGATAGGGTAAAACCAGATGGTAATATCTATATACATATGAAACGAGCAGTGGTAGGGTCGGAGAACCCGGTAAAAATTCGAGCAGTGGTAGAGGCATTGGCGGAGGTCTTTACCGAAGATTGGGAAGTCGAAGGACTGAAAGCTCCATCAGGAGTTTCTGATCAACCAATGACGAGCGAAGAAACCCTCAAGGGAGCTCAAAATCGAGTAACATCCCTCATGAAGCAAACCCAAGCTGATTTGTACGTTGGGCTCGAGGGAGGAATTGAGTATTTGTCTGAAGATGAGGTGATCTGTTTTGCCTGGATGGTTGTGTCTGATGGTACAAAGTGGGGGAAGGCTCAGTCCCTTGGGTTTATGCTTCCTGACGAGGTTGTGGAAAAACTCAACCAAGGGCTCGAACTTGGAGACGCTGCCGATGCTGTCTTTGAGACCCATAATATTAAGCAACAGGTTGGAACAATTGGCATTCTCACTGATGACATCATTAGTCGAACGGAGATGTACCGACCGGCAGTAGTGAGTGCTCTGATTCCATTTGGAGTCCACAAAGAACTCTATCAATAAATATATACGCTATGACCTTAGAAACCTATCTCGAACAAGAATCATATCCATTTTTACAAGAAGTGTACCTAGGAAACACGGTAGCGGACTACTTTTTGGCTGCTGGAATTTTCTTTGCAGTTTTGCTGGCTCTGTTTATTTTTAAACGGGGTATTATTGGGCAACTTCGGAAAGTAAGTACCAAGACCAAGACGAGTATCGATGATGCCTTGATTAGCATTATCAATTCGTATAATTGGCCGTTGTATTTCTTTGTTTCTCTGTATGGTTCGGTGCAGGTGTTGAATTTGTCATCGCGACTGGCAGGATGGTTTCAGACGGTGACCATGATTGTGGTAGTCTACTACGTAGTCTACACGCTCGAAAAGTTGGTAGAGTATTCGTTCCAACGTATTGTCCAAAAACGAATTTTACAGGATAGAAACTTTGATCCAGCTATTCTGTCATTCTTTGAGAAGTTAATTGATGTATTGCTGTACCTAGGAGGATTCTTGGTAGTACTCCAGAATCTTGGATTTAATGTCACTACCTTGCTCGGAGGATTGGGAGTTGGAGGTATTGCGATTGCCTTTGCGCTTCAAAGTGTGCTCGGGGATGTTTTTGCTTCACTTTCTATTTTCTTTGATAAGCCATTTAAGAGTGGGGACTTTATTGTGATTGGAGATGATATGGGAGTTGTTGAAAAGATTGGGATCAAGTCTACTCGAATCAAGACTCTGCAGGGAGAAGAGTTGGTAGTATCGAACAAGGAACTCACAGAGACCCGAATTCACAATTACAAGCAGATGCGAGAGCGACGAATTGCCTTTACCTTTGGGATTACCTATGACGCAACAGCCAAGCAGATTGACCAGGTGAATCAGGCGGTGACCAAGATCATTGATGATATCGAAAAGACCCGTCTTGATCGCGTTCACTTCTTCCAGTTTGGAGACTCTGCACTAACCTTTGAGGTAGTCTACTTTATTGAGGATAGTGAGTACAACGTCTATATGGATATTCAACAGCAGATTAACCTTGCGATCAAGAAACAGTTCGAAAAGATCGGAGTCGAAATGGCCTATCCAACCCAAACGGTATACGTCAAGCAGTAGATACCGCATAGCTCTCGGTGGTAATGACCATCGGGAGTTTTTTTGCTATTATATATTCACACAATATTGATACTTCCCTATGAAAGTAGCCCTTGTTCATGATTATTTAGTCCAGTACGGTGGAGCAGAGCGAGTCTTTGAGGTCTTTACTGAGATGTTTCCCCAGGCTCACGTGTATACTTTGGTCCATGATCCGGAGAATATGTATGGAGCATTTGCGAATACCAACGTGCATACTTCTTTTTTGCAACGTATTCCATTTGCAAAAAAACACCACCGATTTTTCCCTCCTTTGATGCCTATGGCCGCCGAAGACTTAGATCTGTCGCAGTATGATCTGGTGATTTCATCTTCCAGTAGTTATGCAAAAGGAGTTCTCACTGGGCCAAACACGCTTCATATTTGTTACTGTCATACTCCAATGCGGTATGCGTGGGATGATTGTCACCGGTATTTTAGTGAATTTCAATATAACAAAATCGTGAAGGCTCTTTTGCCGCTGGCTATGAACTATATTCGGATGTGGGATCGGTTGTCTGCTGATCGAGTAGATGTCTATGTTGCCAACTCGCACAATGTAAAGCGACGGATTCGGAAGTACTATCAGCTGGATTCGGAAGTTGTGCATCCTGCCGTAAATGTAGATCGATTTAAGGTTTTACCAGACCCTCAAGGGGATTATTATTTGGCGCTTGGACGACTTCTTCCGTACAAACATTATGATATTTTAATTGAAGCTTTTCGGGAAAATGGAAAACAACTCCGGATCGTGGGGGCTGGGCCAGAGGAGCAGCGCCTCAAAGAGCTTGCTGGTGATGCTCATAATATCCAGTTCTTGGGACGGTTGCCGGACGATGAAGCTCAGGCGATGTTTATGAACTGTAAAGCATTTTTGTTCCCATCAGAAGATGACTTTGGAATTGTCCCGGTAGAGGCAATGTCTGCGGGACGACCCGTAATCGCCTTTGGAAGGGGAGGAGCACTTGAGACAGTGGTTGAGGGAGTGACGGGAACCTTTTTTACCGAGCAGACCAAAGAGTCAGTTAAAGAAGCGGTGGATAGGTTTGAAACTCAAACCTATGATGCTCAGACGATTCGAGTTCATGCCGAAAAATTTGCCAAGGATCGATTTATCCAAGAAATGCAGGCCATCATTGATCGAGAGTTATCCTCATTTATGACAACCAACCAAAAGTAAGGTACAATACAAGTAATCAATCAACGACGAAGAGTATGGATATCTATAAACAATTTATAACAACCTACGGAGTGTACGTGCTGGTAATTTCTGTGGTAGCAGGAACATTGGGATTTGTT
>CAJXTH010000078.1 GCA_913060955.1 uncultured bacterium
CACTTGCTCCACCAGTAATAAGAATCATCTTTTTGCGTTACTTTCCAATCGCTTGATTAATATTTGCCACTGCTTCCCGAGTGTTATGTTCAATGATATCAAGCCAATCTGATCCTTCCTCTCCTCGTTGAGAAAAGGTAATTCCTCGAGATGAATTAATAACAGCTCCCAATCCTTCCTGATCAAAGAAATTCCCTAATCCCTCATATCCTCCACCTTGTGAACCGAGTCCCGGCACCAAAAAGATAGAATGAGGCATCCTCTCTCGAAGCATCCGAGCTTCCTCGGGAAAGGTTGCTCCAACCACAGCACCGATGTTTGAGTATCCTCGATCATCGAGTTTCTCCGAAGCATACGCGGCTACCCAATCTGCTACTTCCTGGGTAACGGTTCGTTCTCCGAGCGAGCTATCCTGTAAATCCTTGCTTCCCGGGTTCGATGTTTTTACCAAAATAAACAGTCCCGAACCGTAATTATGACTCATTTCAACAAACGGATCCAAACTATCTTTTCCTAAAAATGGGTTTACTGTCACACAGTCGATTCCCGGAAAGGCTGTCTGCTCACTTCCAAATAGCTGAGTACTTCCTCCAAAGGTATTAGCATACGCAGCAGCAGTCGAATCGATATCTCCTCGCTTGGCATCAATAATCACGACCAGCCCTTGTTCTTTTGCATAGGCAACCGTTTTTTGAAAGGCAATCAACCCTGGAATACCGTACTGTTCATAGAACGCAATCTGTGGTTTTACGGCCGGTACCAACGGTGCAACTCGATCAATAACCTGTTTATTGAATAAAAAAATAGCAGCACCTGCTGCATCAAACGTATCTCCAAATTCTTGTCGGGCCGTATCAGTAAGAGAGGTTGGAATCCATTCTATTCGAGGATCAAGTCCAACACAAAGTCGGGAATTTTTCTCAAGTATCTTGTCATGAAGAAGTGTGGCAAACATATGAGTAGATTTATTTCCTCATCAGCTTACCACACTGGATCGGTTCTGTCACACAATCTTGCGATGAATACTTTCTCGAATTCGGGTACAAATCTCGTAGGGAATAGTATCTAATAATTCGGCCATCTGTTCGAGCCTTATACCCTCTCCAATAATAGTAACCTCATCTCCGATGGAAGCTTCTGGAACTTCGGATAAATCAATCATAGTCATATTCATACATACTCGGCCAAGGATTGGACAGCGTTTTCCCGAGACCATCATCCAGCCTGTATTGGAAAGGCCGCGATCATAGCCATCATAATATCCAACTGGGACCACGCCAACTCGTGTTTCGTGCTCCAGCACTTTGGTAGCGCCATAGCTAACCCCCATACCCGGAGGCAGATTTTTTACCGAAACCAGCTGACTCTTCCATTCTAAAACGGGAGTTAGTGACTGAGAATTCCGCTCCAAAATTTCTGTTACCTCGTTACTTGGCTCAAATCCGTACAACGCCGCGCCTACCCGGACCAGATTGCTTCGTGAAATCGTTGGATGAATCAGGCTTGCTCCACTATTTTCCGCGTGAATAATTTCTGGAGTGAGTCCCATTTGATCGAGTGAATCAAGCAAGCATTCAAAAACCATTTGTTGCGTTCGGAAGTATTCGGAGTCCTTTTCATCACCAGTCGCATAGTGTTGCATCAAGCCCTCAACCACAATACCTTGCTGCTGGGCTGCAACCAAGACATCTTCCACTTGGCTTGGGAAAAATCCGAGTCGCCCCATGCCGGTTTCTACCGGGATATGAACGTAAGCCGGAAGTCCTAATTCATCTTGAGCACTGGAAATCTGTTCGAACTGGGACTCTTCCACTACCAGAAATCTGAGCTCGTGTTTGATACACAGGCCAATCTGTTCCTCCGAAACAGGAGAAAGGATAAGAATCGGGACATCTATTCCCTGTTCTCGGAGCAAGACAGCGTCCGAGACCTCAAACACAGACAACCAGTCTATCCCAAAAGCCACAAGCTGATGGACAATTTCCCTTAACCCGTGGCCATAGGCATTGGCTTTGACACAGGCACAGATCATCTTATCCTCTCCGACTCGTTCTCGGATAAGCTCCACATTTTTTCCCAACGCCTCACTGGAAAGAGTGATCCACGAATGATCTACATCACCGGACATGTTCCTCCATTACCACATTTGCCCTCTCCTCCATTGCAAGTCTCGCAGCCTTTTTTCAGGGAGCCTAATCCTCCATAATTTTCCTGAAGGTACTCTACGATATCATCTGATTCATACATCATGACTCCTCGTTCTTGGTCAACCAAAAAGGGAACTTGCGCCTGACCTCCGAGCTTGAGCATGATTTCTCGTTGCTTGGTTCCCGCCTTTGAAATCCGACAGATAAAATCGAGCTCCAATTCGTTGAGCGCATCTCGGACTTTTTTACAGAACGGACAGTTTTCTTTTTGGTAGAGTTCTAACATATTTAATCTTTATTACTTACTGGTTCTATTGTACCATCTCTATCTTGTTTGTCACTTGTCGCAAACCGGCTTCCCGTGCTAGTATAAGCCTACAAATAACAACAATCGCACCACTATGGGACTACCGAACAAGTACACCATTACCGAACGAGAGCAATATTGGCGAGATTTCTGGGCCGACCAAGGGATCTATGCCTACAACGAATCTTCGGACAAGCCGGTCTTTTCTGTCGACACTCCTCCACCGTACGTGTCTGCAGATCACCTTCACCCGGGACATATCATGAGTTACTCCCAAGCTGAGTTTGTGGTGCGATACAAACGAATGGCGGGATATAACGTCTTTTACCCAATGGGATTCGATGACAACGGACTCCCAACCGAGCGACACGTGGAAAAGAAGCACAAGATCAAAAACAAGGACTCGATCTCTCGATCTGACTTTGTAAAACTTTGTCTCGAAGAAACCCAAAAAGGAGCCCTTACCTACAAGAACCTTTGGACCTTGATGGGAGTATCCGTGGATTGGTCCAAGACCTACTCGACCATCAACGATCACTCGCAACGTGTTTCCCAGTGGTCATTTATTGACCTGTATAACAAAGGTCTGTTGGAACAGCGAGAAGATCCAATCATGTGGGATATTACCTTCCAGACTGCTCTTGCCCAAACTGACCTTGAAGATGATGAACAAGAATCATTCCTGAATGACATCGAGTTTACCGGAGAAGATGGAACTCCCCTAGTAATTTCAACCACCCGACCTGAGTTAATCCCGGCTTGTGTCGCCCTGTTTTATAATCCAAACGACGAACGATACCAGCACCTCACCGGGAAGACAGCAACCGTTCCAATCTCTGGACACCAAGTACCAATCCTTACCGACGAGGCTGTGGACCTTGAGTTTGGAACCGGACTCATGATGGTTTGTACCTGGGGAGATGCCGAGGATATCGAGAAATGGAAAACCCACAAGCTCGACACCCGATCGATTTTTAATGAAAAAGGAATTTACAACGAACTCGGAGGAAAGTACGAAGGTCAACACGTAGCCAAAGTCCGGAAGCTGATCATGGAGGATCTGGAAGCCGAAGGAAAAGTTGTTGCAAAGAAACCCATTACCCACACCGTTCAAGTTTCTGAGCGATCAGGAACTCCGGTTGAATTTATCCAAACCAAGCAGTGGTTTATTAAAGTTGTTGAAAACAAAGAGGAACTTTTGGCCCAAGGAGAAAAACTCAACTGGAACCCAACCAGAATGTTCCAAATCTACAAAGACTGGGTAACCTCTCTCAAATGGGACTGGTGTATTTCTCGGCAACGATACTATGGAGTACCAATTCCAGTTTGGTACCACAAAGAAACTGGTGAGATTATCTTGCCAGACGAGTCCGAACTGCCAGTAGATCCAACCGAGTACACACCCAAAGGATACAAGGCTGAAGATCTCATCCCAGAAACCGACGTGCTCGATACCTGGATGACTTCGTCCGTATCTCCGCTGATCGGAGCAAGTCTTGTAGAAGATTTGCCATTGGATCAAATGTCAGACTCAAAACTCTATCCAAATACTTTGCGACCACAGGCCTTTGAGATTATCAGGACCTGGCTGTTCTACACCGTGGCCAAATCTTGGTACCACCACCAGAGCTTGCCGTTTACCGACGTCATGATCTCAGGACACGGACTGGACTCC
>CAJXTH010000079.1 GCA_913060955.1 uncultured bacterium
GCGAGGGCAGCCTCCAAAAAACTATGAATAGTTTTTTCCAAAACCCCTCGGTTTTGGTATTTCCGCCACGGGAAACCCAAGTTTCCCGACCCCATCCATGTCGGCGAGGGCGCCGACTCTACAGTTATGGAATGGTAAATCCTTGCTCATCGATCCCTTCGACAAAAGTTGGAGTGTCTGCATCTGGCTGGAGGACTTGGCCTCCGATTCCGACTCGGCCGTTGGTATCTTTAATAAGATAGTAGCCAGTCTCGGTTCCTGCATTATCTGGATCAACTGGGATATCACTCAGATAGTTGTTGGCAATAAGTATATCAAGTTCAATGCATGATCCGGTATTTCCTTGTTGGCAAATCTCAGTCACTGAACTATTGCTTGCATTTGTTACATCATTAGGATAACTTCCCGTTCGAATCGCATATTGTTCCATTGCGGTAAAGAGTTCAATAGCGTCTCCTCGTCTGACTCCGTCGTTGTTTTGGTTGATAACGTCAATAGGCCCGATTCCAGTAAGAACGAGAGTAAACAATACTGCCAGCAGGGCGATGGCCATGAGGATTTCAAGAAGTGATATTCCGGGGTGTGTTTTCATAGTTTTAGGGTGCTTATGATTAGTATATCAAATTATTGTTTTTTGCGCTTGAAGTGCTACAATAGAGGGGTAGTATTAACGGACGAATATGCTTGACATTGCATTTATTCGAGAGAACGCCGATCTGATGAAGCAGGTCGTAGAAGCTAAGCACGTGGATCTTTCCATCGACGAATTGTTGTCTGTGGATGAATCTCGGAAGGCTGTGCTTTCGTCCGTTGAGTCCATGCGTGCAGCCCGAAACGAAATTTCTGGCAAAATGAAAAACATTCAGGAGTTGTCAGCTGAAGAAAAGGAAGCTTTGATTACTGAAGGAAAAACAATCAAGGAACAGTTGAGTACCAAAGAAGAGGAGTTGAAAGCCTTGGAAGAGCAGTACCGAACGTTGATGTTATCGGTTCCAAATGTGTACTCAGAAGATACTCCGGTCGGACATACTGAGGACGATAATGTAATTGCTCGAACTGTAGGTGACAAGCCAGCGTTTGACTTTGAACCAAAAGAACACTGGGAGCTTGGAAAGACTCTGGGGGTAATTGACACAGAGACTTCTGCCACCGTTTCTGGGTCACGATTTGGGTATCTGATGGGAGATATTGTGCGGATGCAATTTGGAATTATTCAAATGGCCTTTGAATTTTTGGGAGACACAGAAGCTCTTCAGAAACTTGCGGATGAAAAGGGGATCAATGTTGATGTGACCGAATTTACTCCGGTAATCCCTCCGGTCATGATGCGTCCGGAAGTGATGGATCGAATGGGGCGACTTCACCCGATGGACGAGCGATACCAAACAACCCTGGATGGGTTGATGCTAGTCGGATCTGCTGAGCATACGTTGGGTCCAATTCACATGGATCAGGTGTTTGATGAGTCAGAACTTCCTGTCCGATATGTTGGATATTCAACTGCCTTTAGGCGAGAAGCCGGATCATATGGGAAAGATATGAAAGGAATTTTCCGAATGCATCAATTCGATAAGATTGAGATTGAAACGTTTACCACCAAAGACAAAGGGTTTGCCGAGCAGGACTTTATTGTGGCTATTCAGGAACATTTGGTTCAAAAACTGGGACTTCCGTACCAAGTAGTTTTGAAGTGTACCTATGATCAGGGAACACCCGATGTGCGAGCGTATGACATCGAGACCTGGATGCCAGGGCAGGGGAAATATCGAGAGACTCATACTTCAGATTATATGACTGATTTTCAGGCCCGACGGTTGAACACTCAGTACCGAACAGCAGAGGGGGAAAAAGAATTCGTACATATGAATGATGCGACGGTCTTTGCAATTGGACGGATCTTGATTGCGATTATGGAAAATTATCAACAAGCTGACGGAACAATTCGGGTTCCAGATGTGTTGGTTCCATATGTTGGAAAAGAAATTATTGGGTAGTTACGATACCACTAAAACACATACTATGTTCTATCGATTTATCCTCAGTCTCGTGATTTTGATTGGTTTCACTAGTACGCCTGCGTTTGCTACTGTGCAGCCAGATGTTATTGAAGATATCAATGAGCAACCTCCTCTCGAAGTGAGTGCAGAAAGTGAGCAACCATTACAGCGAAGTGAAGTTCGGGATGAATTTCTGCGGGCTCGAGTGGTCTCTGCTGATATCGTTACTTCCGAAATTGGAGGTCAAAACTTGGAGACTCAGATTGTTACCGTTGAGCTTTTGTCGGGAGATCGAAAAGGACAAGTGGAGCAGATTAATGTCGGAGGAACAAGTGATCTGATCGATGCCGACCGCTACGCCGAGGGCGATGTAGTTATCGTGGCGGAAGTTTCCGTAGACCAAGAGCAAAATTATTACATCTATGATCGATACCGGATTCCGGGGCTGGCAATTGTGGTCGGAGTCTTCTTGGTCTTGGCTGTGGTTTTTGCTCGGTTGCGAGGAATTGGATCTGTGGCGGGGCTGTTGGTGAGTATCACGGTTCTCATGACCTATATTGTTCCCAGCTTGACTGGAGGTGGAAACCCTATTCTGGTAACCCTTTCGGGGACCCTATTTATTGTTTCGGTTACCCTCTTTGTTTCCCATGGGTTCCGACTGCGAACGGGAGTTGCCTTGGTTTCGACCATGACAACGATTGGGCTGGCCTATCTGCTATCTGTATTCTTTGTATCTGTTTCGCAAATGTTTGGAAGTGGAACCGAAGAGACATTCTACCTTCAGTTTGTTCTGTCTCAATCTCAAGGAGTTGATATTGATTTACGGGGGCTGTTGCTCGGAGGAATTATTATTGGAATGTTAGGAGTATTGGATGATGTTACCATGGGGCAAGCTGCCTCAATCGATGAGATTAAACGAGCCAATCCAAAGCTTGGATTCAAAGAACTGTATACGGCGGGAATGTCAGTCGGTCGTGACCATATTGCGTCCCTGGTGAATACCTTGGCTCTGGCTTACGTTGGATCATCGTTGCCACTGTTCTTGTTGCTCACGATTAACGAAGCTTCCGCTCCGCTGTGGGTTCTGGTCAATTCAGAGTTTATTTCTCAGGAGATTGTTCGAACTATGGCCGGAAGCTCGGCAATTATTCTCGCAGTTCCCATTACAACTTCGATTGCAGCCGCAATCTTTGCCAAGATGAAAGTGACCAAGGAGATGAAGCAGATGTCGTCTGGTCATCACCACCACTAGAACGTTCTAGTGGTTTAAGCCACCTTGAATGACAGAAATGTACAATTTTCATGATATACTAGATATACAAGAATAAATCAGATACGAACTATGGAAGAAAATAACTGGATTGGAAATGTAATCATTGGATTGATCGTGGTTGCTCTAATCGGAGCCGTAGCTTGGGGACTCCAAGATGGAGGAGATCCAACTCGAGAGGTCAACGTTGAGATTACCGAAGATGATAACGTACTCGGAAATGAGGATGCCAAAGTGACGTTGGTTGAGTACAGTGACTTTCAGTGCCCTGCTTGTCGGGCGTACGAACCGATCATAGAGGAACTTTTGGATTCATATTCTGACGAAGAGTTACGATTTGTGTATCGGCATTTCCCACTATCAAGTATTCATCCTAATGCTGTAGCTGCAGCTCAAGCAGCTGAGGCAGCTGGAGAAGAAGGGAAGTTTTGGGAGATGAAAGAGATCTTGTTTGCAAATCAGGCAGAGTGGTCTGACCTGGAAGATCCAAAACCAGTGTTCTCCGGATCCTACGCAAAATCTTTGGATCTTGATCTTGGAGAATTCGATGAGGACATGCTCGAAGATGATGACTCACGAGCTCGAGTTGAGCAGGATTATCAGTCTGGACTTGCCTTGGGGATCCAAGGAACACCGACCTTTATCCTGAACGGAGTTATTATCAATAACCCTCAGTCTGTAGAGGAATTTAAGGCCTTGATCGATGCTGAACTTGCTGAGTAATACTCCAATCAGTACCGACATCATAGTGAATAACCAGTCACTTCTTCGGGAGTTGGCTGGTTTTTTGATAAACTAATTATCCTAACATGAATACGAACCAACCGTGGAAACAGGTATATCCTGCTGATTACGCT
>CAJXTH010000080.1 GCA_913060955.1 uncultured bacterium
CTCGCTGATCTTGGACATAGGCTCGCCACTGCCAGATTGGAGGACGGGTTTGCCCAATTTCACAAGAATCTCCTGCCAAAGAACACCCTTCTACTTCAAATGGATCACAGGTGTCATAGACCAACAAGTTCAATCCAGAGTGAGCTACTGACCACAAACTCCAGACTGAGACCAGGATAAATACCCAGGCCCAGAATTCAGCTGTTTTCAAGAAAAACTTGGCAAGCCAGGGAGCCCTGAACGCAAACATACCAACGATGAATTGTTTCACTTCCTCTCCAAACGATATGTCACAGGGTTTTAATTGAATTCGTCGACTGACGCAGTGCCAAGATTTTCCGAGGAGTCGTCGATACGATGGGAAAAACATTCCAACGGGAAATACGAGTAGGAATACAACAAAGGCAGCAATACAGAGCATAGGGTTTGGTTATTTCATACCGATTATAGCATTTTTGACGAGTGGGTTGATTCTGCCATTCTTAACGTCGATCGGGAATCTAGCAGTCTAAATCACGAGATTCCCAATCGTCGGTACCCCTCCCGGGACACCATAAATGGTTTCCCGACCTTCCAAATATGGAAATTGGGAATGACATGAGACGTTACCTTAACTTTTTGATTTGAGTCAATACTTCCAGAGCTTTCTCCACATCGGCTTCAGTCGAATGGAGCCCAAGAGACATCCGTACCAAATGAGGGAGTTTCTGTACCGAGGTTAGATAATAATGGCAACAGAAGTATCCTGTTCGAACCATAACTCCCTGTTGTCCCAGGAGTTTTCCGACCAGCGATGATTCCAGATTTTCAAAGTAAAAGGTTTGGACTGGTGAATTTTCTCCTGAAAGGATTGTCGCTCCCAAATTTTGTAATCCAGTATGAAGCTTTATCCCGAGTTGTTGCTCATGGCTCCAGTCTGCTTGCTCAATAACATCAAGCGAAGCATCCATAGCCCAAATCGCTGCCCAGCTCTGAAGACCTGCTTCAAGCCGGTGAGAAAGATTTTCGCCTGTGATGAGATTAAAAGAATCTTTCGTTACACCGGCAACAGTTCCTCCACCGATCACAGCTGGAGTCATATTCTCAACCAGAGATTTCCGAATCACACCTATTCCTAAACTTGGTCCGTACATTTTGTGTCCACTGCCAAAGATGGCATCTGCTTGAGTTCCGGCAAGATCCTGGAACCCGTGCCCAAATGTCTGACAGGCGTCCAACAGAACAATCCCTCCAGCTTGGTGAACGTCTGTTATTAGTTGTTCGCGGTTTTCCAGTTCTCGTCCATCGATATTGGAAGTAGTATTCAAAATAACGACTGGCTTTCGAAACGTACTTGGATCATAGATTACTGCTCCAGAATCTTCTCGTGATAAGATTATTCGCTCTTTTTGGTGCTGCTTGGCAAGCTGCATTACTGGCAAAAAAACTGAGTTATGCTCAATATCGGTAGTGATAATTTGGTCGTATTCCGTCCAGTCCAAACTATTCAAAATCAAATTAATACTCCAGGTAGTATTGAGTCCAAAAAATGTCAGATATTCTCTTTCTGAGAGTCCCAGAATTTTCAGAAACCGAGATCGAACCCGTTCTACTCGAGCGTCGACTTTCTGTGCCCAAGGATAGGCTGACCGGCCTCCGCAAGCATTGGCAGTCTGATAATATTCCTGTTCGGCATCAATCACGGTTTGTGGCCGCAGGGTCTGACAAGCAGTATCCATATAGATATCTTTTGGTCCAAGATATCCAAACTGTCCTTCAGATTGTTCGGTATTCTGTTTTGAAAACCACATGGTGTTTTGTTAATCGTTACTTTTAGTATACGATTTTTCGAGTGGAAATTCTAGGATAATCACTTGCACTGTCATTCCGGACGCAGATCCGGAATCTTTTTTATATGTCACGGCATCCAGAACTTTTAACGACCGAAGGTGGTTGTTTCAGAATCTTACACAAGATACTACGCTGTTCATCAACAAGATCCTGAATCTAGTTCAGGATGACGCTGCTTTGTCAGAGAGGCCGGAATAACAGAGTATGTCCGATACAAAAAAGACGGGCTGCAACCCGTCTTTCTATATTCGTCAAATCCAGGAGTTCTATTCGAGGATTCCGTCGAGGTTTACGTCGTAGAGGATTCGCTCATTTGCCAGTCGGTACTTAATGACTTCATCTTCAGTAAACCAGAGTGCCAGTTCTCGCTCAGCTTCGGATACTTCGTCAGAACAGTGGATTAAGTTTCGTACTGCTCGTCCAGAAGCGTTGGCAAGCTCGTAGGTATCAATGGTCAAATCTCCTCGGATTGTTCCAACATCAGAAGTAAGTGGCTCAGTTCCTCCAACAAGTTTCTTGACGACTCCAACAGCCTGGTTTCCCTGGATTACCATGGCAAGAACCGGACCAGCGGTCATGAACTCAATGTTGGCTCGCAAAATGTCTTTTCCATACTCCAGAGCTTCTTTTTCTACTGGGAGCCCTTGCTCGGTTCGGTTTTTCACAACAATCTCTCCTTTATCTTGGAACCAAACATCGTCCTTGTTGTAGTGCTTCCAGAGGGTATCCTCATCGGCCATAATCATTTTCATGGAAACGATCTTGAGTCCAGTTCGCTCGATTCGAGAGATAATTTCTCCAATGAGTCCACGCTGTACTCCATCTGGTTTGATAATCACTAGGCTTCGTTCCTTTGTCATAGAGATTGTTGTTACTCAATACTTACCCTTTTATATAGCATAGTTAGGCGATCTTGACAAACAAAAACACCTGCCGACTCGGGCAGATGTTTTGTCTGGTTGTCAGGAATTACATCATTCCGGGCATTCCCATTCCTCCCATTGGAGGCATTCCGGCTCCACCATCGTCATCCTTCTTGGGAAGTTCGGTGACTACAGCCTCAGTTGTGAGAAGTGTAGATGCAGCAGAAGCGGCGTTTTGAAGAGCGGTTCGAGTTACCTTGGTTGGGTCGATAATTCCGGCCTTGACCATGTCTTCGTACTCTCCGGTAGCAGCGTTGTATCCCTGGTTTCCAGAAAGTTCTTTCACTTTCTCAACGATCAAGGATCCTTCTACTCCAGCGTTGTTGGCAATCATCTTGACGGGCTCTTCCATAGCTACGCGCAAGATTTCGAGTCCAACTTTTTCATCTCCCTTGAGCTTCATTGACTCAAGGGCTGTCTGAGCACGCAGGAGAGCGGTTCCTCCACCGGCAACGATTCCTTCTTCTACTGCGGCTCGGGTAGCAGCAAGCGCGTCCTCGATTCGATCTTGAACTTCTTTTTGCTCAACTTCACTAGCAGCTCCCACTTTGATTACCGCTACTCCACCAGCCAGTTTTCCGAGTCGCTTCTTGAGGTTATCTCGGTCGTATTCTGAGTCGGTCTGCTCGATCTGAGTCTTGATCTGAGATACTCGAGCCTCAACTGCTACTTTGTCAGAGTCTCCGGCTACAATGATGGTCTTTTCCTTTTCAGAGATAACCTTCTTGGCTCGTCCAAGCATGGTTACATCAGCTGCGTCCAATTTGAGACCAAGCTCTTCAGAGATCACCTGTCCTCCGGTAAGGATAGCAATGTCTTTGAGCATTTCCTTTCGGTTGTCTCCAAATCCAGGAGCTTTGATGGCAAGAGCTGAGAATCCTCCTCGCATCTTGTTTACCACCAACGTAGCTAGGGCTTCTCCATCAACATCCTCGGCAATAATTACCAACTCTTTCTTTCCGGTTTGGGCAAGTTTTTCGAGAAGTGGCAAAATTTCCTGGATTGATCCGATTTTCTTATCAGTGATCAGAATGTATGGATCATCCATCTCAGCAATCATTTTCTCTGAATTGGTCACCATATAAGGAGAAATATACCCCTTTTCAAATTGCATTCCTTCTACCACCTCACTCGTAACACCAAAGGTCTGCCCTTCTTCTACTGTAATTACTCCATTGGCACCAACCTTCTCCATAGCATCGGCAATCTCTTTTCCGATCAACTCATCTCCATTAGCAGAGATTGTAGCCACTTGTTTGATCCGATCCTTGTCATCAGCTACTTGCTCAGAGGAAGCTTTCACTACTTCAACCACCTTGGCTACTCCTTTCTCAATTCCTCGTTTAATTTCCATTGGG
>CAJXTH010000081.1 GCA_913060955.1 uncultured bacterium
AGAATTTTCTCTCTTTTCCTTAGCGCAACATATTGCTTCAGAGACAGGAACAGATGAATCTGACTTAGAACTGTTACTTTCTTTTATAATGGGATTAGCAAAACATTCTCAGATGCAAATATTGCAACTAGATACTCAGTTTAGTAAGTCCCAGTTGCCTCAGTATGAGCTTGATCAAAATCTTTTGCTGCTCACTAGAGAGATGTGTCAATCATACGAACATCACTCAGTGTCACTCGCTCGAAAAGCATACATTGCTCGAGAACTTGATTTAATGACAAGTCACATACAGGCCCTTCCTAAAGGATCTACTATCCTTCACCTAGGATGCGCAACAGGTGTAAGAATTGCACAAGTTTGCAATAAAAATGAGTTACATCTCATCGGAATTGACATCAGTCCAGACATGATTGTTCAAGCAACTAATCTATTTCCGAATTTTACCTGGATTAACCAAGATTTGCGTCAAGGAATCTTCCTTGAGTCAGAATCCATTGACTATGTGGTTGCTCCATTAGGGTCTGGAAGTGAGTGTTATTCTGAGAGTTTGATATCTGAAATTCATCGAGTGTTAAAGAAGGGAGCAAAATGTTTTCTGAGCTTTTATAATCAGGAAATGCTTTGCGGTCATTCTTGGGTATCTCCTTGGAGATCGGATCACCCTGTAATTTTCAATCCTTTCAATGACACAATTCTGGTGCCAGGAAAGGATAAATTGTTTCAGATTTTTGCCAAGTTTGTCTCCCCTGATCTAAGGGAACTTGATGGCACTACTGTTGTTCATAAGGAATCTTCATCTCCCCTTTGGGATGATAAGCCTTCACTTTTTTTCGAAAATGAACAAGCGGTTAATCAAGTTCGAAATCTGGAGACGAAAACTTCTCACATCGAACCATTTCTTGGGAAGTATTTGAGGTGTGTAATTCAAAACTAGCATGACAAAACCCGGTAATCAATTGATTGCCGGGTTTTTATTGAGTTGTGATGAAGCATCAACGGCGACCTACAAAGACAAAGGCGTTGCGAGTAGTACGACGCTGAGAATTTGCATCTAAGGAACTAAGGAACCAATCATCAATTTCTTGACTTTTGGCTGTGGGAATCGAGGAATAAAGACATGTTGGGTAATATGTCTTTAACACTCCATCTGTAGCAAATTCATGCGTAACAACTTTCTTCAAAGTCGGCAACAAACCTTCTGGAATACCGTGAGTTGGAGAAGGATAGACTACTTTAGAAAAGGAAGCTAGTAGCTGATACATCCGAGGGTTTTGAGTAGTAAGAGCGGTATAACAAGTAACAGCCGACTCTAAGGCCTTCGAAAGCAACTTTTTGGACAAGCCTAACCCTTTCAGGTTGTGGTCAATTACCACCCCATGAATGAATAAGATTTCACTGTATATATTTGCTGATAAGAACCCCTTTACTTGAGATCCTTGCCAAAGCAATACAGTTAAATCTACATCAACTACATGACTCCAAACATCTTGTTGAGACATATGGGTACCAAATGACTTTCTTGCCAATTCTGTGATTGGAAGAGAAAGCTCTGGTGATATTGTCGTTGGATTTACAACCTCGACTTGAAAGTTGGTCGTTGGAGAAGATAGAGTGAGCATGGCTCACCTCCAGTTTATAAGGAACATCTACAGATAACTAGTAGATATACTCTATACAGTACTCCTTTTATATAATATCGTCAATTTTTGCGATATAACCAATAGAGTCTCCTTCAAACACCTTCTCCTTATGTTTTTGAAACAATAATACTCCGGATATTGGAGCACATATAGGAGTCTGATTAATATACGCCATCTTATCACCTTCCTTGACCTGATACCATCCTTGATAAAAGTTTTCAATATATTCGATAGTTCCTTCAACTGGAGCCTTAATAATAGCATCTAAAGAGTATATGGCTTGATCTAAACAAGTTTGAGGTTTAGTAATTCCAAGCACTCCGAGTAATGTCTGTATTACCTGATCAACATGACTTCGGTCTGTTTTAGACCCAGTTTCATAAGCTATCCCTATCCCACCATGAGCATTTACCACTGAGTCAGTGGTACCCAAACCTTGCTTGCCAACATCTTGAGATAAAATAAAATTTGGATCAGTAAGTATTTTGTGAACAGGGATATGTGAAACCAATTCCTTATGATTCTTAGTAAAGGTTCCAGTACATACAAATGGTTCTGAATCAGCATGAGTATTATGAATGTCTACCAAAATATCAGTGGATTTCAAAATAGGATATAGCTCCCGAGCTCGTATTAGATCGGCTCGATCAGATTGAGAAGGTTCAGAAAGTAAGTCATCGAAGTTAAATGATCGATTTAAGTCAGCCCCCCCTGTTCCTCTTACACCCTGCTCTATAGCAACTGGATTTCCAAATCCAAGATACAGTGTTCCAGAGAATTGATCTGTTTCCCATTCAAATTCACTCCGATCTAAAACAAAGCGATCTAATAATTTATCAACAACTTCAACACCCACAATTTCATCACCATGAGTACCTCCTAAAATACAAAACGTCGGTCCAGATTTCTGTCCTGTAATTTTCCAAATATTATTCGGTAGTAAAATCATGTTATCAAATCAAATTTTCTTCTGCCCAGACGGCAAATTGGGTAGACTCTCCTTGTTCTTCAAGAGGTTTATCGTTGTTTCCCCAATTATTCTTTTCCTTTTCAGCCAGTTCTTCATTACTAAAGGCAGCTAATGGCTTATCTAATCCTTCTGGAATATAGAGTTCCCACAAACCTCCCCAAGCTCTATCGGATTGGATTTCGTATTTTTCAGTGGCCAATGTTCCTGGTTCAGCTTCTTGATGAAATGTATGAATTCCCGTCTCGTCAATATAGGTCAGAACTTTGTCAAAGTAGGCTCGTCGGTCCTCTACTCCTTCCATGAGTTTCAAAAATCCTTCGGAACCAAGTTTATCCCAGACATACTTTACGTAAGGTCCGGGGAAGTTATTGAGTGCCGGGATACAAAATCCACTATCTTGGACGACTAAAGGTTTCTTCAATAACTCAAAGGCATACTCTGCTTTGGCTATTGAAATTTCTTTGACAGTGTCTGCCTGAATTTCGGGAAGATCGATCGATTCCTGGATAACTTCAAACTTCTCTGGGTCGAGCTTGTTTCGAAGAGTGGCGACTTTGCCTGCATTCGAGGTAATAAAGGTAATCTGCTTTTTCATAGTTATTCGGTGAGTGACATATTTTTGAGAATCGACAACAGATTCTGATTGCTAATTTGATAGTCATCGAGCTGATCCTTGGTAATCCAGATCACGTCGATTGCATCTTCGTTCTGGTCGGGATTCTTGGTTGTATCTACTCTATCATGGAGTGCTCGAACAAGGAATACGGTATACGAACAACTATTTCCCGAATTATCTCGTCCCCAGAACATCCCGTAACTTCCGAGATATTTTACGACTTCGACATCAAGATCTGTTTCTTCTTTGGCTTCCCGTGCTGCTGTTTGTTCAAATGTCTCGATTGTCCGGGTTTCTGGATCAGCATCTACTCGCCCCCCAGGGATACTGAAATACTCAACAATACTTCCATCTTCTTTGCGAATGTACTGCTTCATCAGTAAAAACAGTTCTGGATTTTCAGGGTGTTGGATCACGGATCGGGCCCCAGGGTAGTTAATCGGCATAGAGTTTGGTATTACTAGTTCTTATACTTCCACTGATCAACGAGAGTCCAAATGACTCCAGCAACTACCGAAAAGAAATATATAATAGCAACTCCATTTGCGGCCATGAGTTGAATTTGTTGAGATTGTGATAAAGATTCAATTGTAGCTCCTTCGACTACCTCTAAGGCAGGGAGGGCGAGCAATGATATCGCAACCAAGACCCCATTGTGCAGAGCATGCATGATGATTGCTGCGATGAATCCGAGTCGGACTCGGGTGTATGCCAGGAAAAATCCGATCACAATCTGTGGCAGGACAAAAATTAAAAATCCTCCCGATAAGAACGGAAGCCCTTGAT
>CAJXTH010000082.1 GCA_913060955.1 uncultured bacterium
AACCTTATTCCTGATCAACCATTCCTTACCAGCCCTGAACTCAAAGATCGGTACTTTTCTGACAAGAATACGTTTTCCTTTTTACCGTTTTACAAAGCTCAGCGTAAGGAATTAGATTTACTCCTCGACGAAGAGGGGGAGCCCTTGGGTGGATCTTGGACCTATGATACTGAGAATCGCAAGTCACTTCCCAAAGACATTGATCTTCCCGAGTGGAATGTTTCTCATTCATCCTCTGTTACAACCATTCTCGATCAAGCCAAAGCAGACGTTTTGGAATCCTTTCCCGATCACCCAGGAACGATCGATACGATGTACTATCCAGTAACTCGAAAAGAGGCCAAAGATTGGTTGGAGCACTTTTTGACGGAACGACTAGAACTGTTTGGGACCTACGAAGATGCAATTGATCGTGATTCCAACACCGTCTTTCACTCGGTACTTTCGATGTGCATGAACAACGGAATCCTCCATCCGGATGAGGTCATCACCGAGACCATGACCTATTGGGAAGACCACCAAGATGATATTTCTCTCAATCAAATCGAAGGCTTTTTACGCCAAATTATTGGCTGGCGAGAATATATCAAAAATATCTACGACGTTCGCGGAGTCTCCATGAAACAAGATAATTTTTTCCACTTTGACCAAAAGATTCCGGAGTCATTTTGGACCGGGGAGACCGGAATTGAGCCAATCGACAACACGATCCAGAAAGTCCTTGAAACGGGATATGCTCACCACATCGAGCGACTGATGATCCTAGGAAACTTCATGCTTTTGTGTGAATTTGATCCCGCTGAAGTCAACGACTGGTTCCAAGCTCTGTTTATCGATGCCTACGAATGGGTCATGATTCCCAATGTCATCGGCATGTCGCAGTACGCCGACGGAGGCCGAATGATGACCAAACCGTATATCTCGAGCTCAAACTACGTCTTAAAAATGAGCAACTACCAAAAAGACGGCCACTGGGACCAGATTTGGGACGCCCTCTTCTGGCGATTCATCGGGAATCACCGAGATGCGTTAAAAGACCAAGCCCGCATGCATTTTATGGTAGCTAACTGGGATAAAAAATCTCCTGACCAACAGCAAGAGCTTATCGATCGAGCTGAAGAGTTCCTGAAATCGCTTACATAATATTTTTTATGGTATAATCAAGCTAACTAAGCGATTGTCTATGAAACTGGAAAAGTCCAAATTCACCAATGGTACTGGCGTCAGGTTTTCTCTCACTCAAGAGGACGGAACCGAAGTAGGTCGAGCCTATCTGTACATTCTGTACAACGACCTGCACGCTGAACCGTTTGGATTTATGGAGGATGTCTATATTCACGAAGAATTCCAGGGACAAGGCTACGGAACTCAGATCATAAATGCTTTAGTCGAAGAGGCACGAGTCCGAGGATGTTATAAGTTGATCGGAACAAGCCGAGAAGAGCGACCACGAGTGCACGCTCTGTACGAAAAACTTGGATTCACCAAGTACGGGCGGGAGTTTCGAATGAATTTCTAGTATGAATATCAAAGAATTTAAAGCAGAGTTTCAAGGTTATTTAACCCGAGCCGTTCAAGAAAAACTCTCTACGTATAGTGAATATACCTCTGACCCAACCATCCTTGGCATGATCCAGTATGCCGAAAACGTGATCGGAGGAGGGAAGTGCGTCCGTCCGTATATGGCTTACCTAATGTACACAGGACTTGGCGGAACAGATACCGACCGCGTGATGGACTTGTTAGTCTCAGTCGAAGTCTTCCACTCATTTGCCTTGATTCACGATGACGTAATCGACAAAGGAACCACCCGACACGAGCACCAAACCATTCATACCCATATCACCGAGGAGCTCGAGCACGACGATCGCTGGTCAAAAGATTTTGTTCACGATGGAAATTCTCAGGCAATTCTGATTGGGGATATTCTGTTCTCATGGGCTTTGGAGCGATTCCAAGATTTCTATGACCTTCCCAACCACCGCGAAGCCTGGAAAGTCTTTACCAAAATGATCGACGAGGTCGCCGTTGGGCAAATGATCGACGTAGATATCATGACTCGACACTCGGTAGACACCCAGCTGATCGAAACCAAAATGCGACTCAAGACAGCCGGATATACTTTTGTCCGACCAATGCAAATTGGAGCCGCCCTTGCCGGACGGGGAGCTGACATGGCTGAGTTCTGCGAAAACTTTGGAATTGCCCTTGGACTGGCCTTCCAAACCCAAGACGACGTGCTTGATCTCTTATCTGATCCAGAAATTATCAAAAAAACTGTTTTATCCGATATTCGAGATCACCAACATACCTTCCTAACCCAATACGTATTTGAAAACGGGTCACCCGAAGATATCCAAGAACTCCAATCAATCTGGGGAACTGAGGTACTCGATACCGACCAAGATCGGATCATCGATATTTTTGTCCGAACCGGAGCACTAGATTATACCCAAGAAATGATTCAGACCTACCTTGCTCGAGCGCGGCAACTCTGTCTATCTGACACCGAACTGTCCGAAGACGGACGACAAGATCTGGAAAACCTCATCACCTACATCGAAAATAGATCACACTAACCCTCATGGAGGAACGCCTCATCCGAGCATATGACCACGTAAAATCCCTCACCAAACAATACGGGACCAGCTACTACTTTGCCACCAGATTTTTCCCCAAGAAAATGCGCTTGGCAACCTATGCCTTGTACGGATTTTTTCGCGTACCTGATGAATACGTAGACAATCCTGATCAGTCGCTTTCGCACCAAGAAGTCATCCAAAAACTGGAAGACTGGCACGAAAAATGGCGACAAGCCCACCAGACCGGAGACTCAGATGATCCAGTTCTACTCGTCACCGCCAAAACATTCCAAGAATACGATATACCCTACCAGTACGGTGAGGACTTTTTAGCGGCCATGAAACAGGATCTGTCCAAAGAGCGCTATGAAACCTACGCGGAACTCCAAGGATACATGTACGGATCAGCCAGTGTGGTCGGACTGATGATGTCTCATGTAATCGGATTTGAAGATGGAGCACTCCCATACGCCGAAAAACTGGGAGAGGCAATGCAGATGACCAACTTCCTCCGAGATATTCGGGAAGACTATGAAGACCGAAACCGAATCTACATGCCAGCAGAAGATTTGGCAAAATTGGGGGTCACTGAAGATCATATCCGCAACCATATTTGTGATGACAAGTTCATCGAATTTATGAAATTTGAAATCCAGCGAACCCGAGCCCTCTACCGGGAAGCCGACCAAGGAATCCCTATGCTTACCCCCCGCGGACGATTCGCAGTCCGCATGGCCAGCCGCCTGTACGAAGCAATCCTTACCAAAATCGAAGAACAAAACTACAACATCTTCATCGGCCGAGCCCGCACCACCAAACGAGAGAAGATGAAAATCCTGGCAAGTGAGCTGGTCAAAAAATAGAGCATGATATACTAAAGGTAGTACATTTGAAATGATGGAATTAATTCCATGGAATCTCAAAATATCATCTCCTGTATGTGTGGTATTGCTGATGAGTTAAATAAGAGAGGAGGGTTTCTCACAGATAATCCGAAGCATTCTACAGATATCTATGAAGGAGATAAATTGACTTCGTCATTCTCGGAATGGATTGTTCCCAATAAAGGGATACTAATTCATTTAGGAATCATTCAAACGGAGTATGAAGGGAATGTTCCGGAAGGTAAGTTTTTTCCGAACCCTTCTCCAAAGAGTTACTCAACTCGACCTTTGGATACGCGTCAGTCAGTTCGGACTACGGAGATGAAAGTACGAATTAAAATCCATCGGAAAACACCAGCACATTTAGTTGGTTCGGTGGATCCATTGCCCACAAAGATGGGGTTGTTAATCAAGACTCGACAAGGAGGAGAGTTCCAAGGAATTTGGAAGATTACGTTTTCAGAGTATACTTTGACAGGACAAAATACGGCTATAACTCTCGACCTATTCCAAGGTTTGTTCGATTTCCTT
>CAJXTH010000083.1 GCA_913060955.1 uncultured bacterium
CAAATGATTTTGTTGGAAGTCTTCTTGCATTTGTTATATTCCAAGATCTAGTTTCGTATAGGAAGCAACACATAGAACACCATCGGTTTTTGGGGAAAGAACAAGATCCTGACTTAGCATTTTGGAATTCCGTTGGGCTTCGTGAAATGAATAAACGTGAGTTTATCCTCAAAGCAATCTTGTATCCCATCCTAATTTTACCAGTGTTTCCATTAACTGTTCATTTGTTGAAATCACGATTTGCTACTACATCTAACGATAGAAAAAAGATGTTTGTAGTTCTCTGGACATGCTTGATACTCTGCTCTCTTTTTCTGGGGAATACTCTCAATATTTTGATATTTTGGATCGTACCTTATGTCACCACATTCCAAATTATCAGCTGGTTTAGTGAGTTGTCTGAGCATTATCCACTTTACTACACTCATTCTGGCGACCTATTGAAGATGACTCGTAACAAGATCGGAAGTAGGCTGGAACAGTTTATTTTTGGAGCACACAACGATTTCTTGCATTTAGAACACCATTTAGCTCCTAGTATCCCGTTTTGGAATCTCCATCTTTCACGATCAATTCATCTGAAAGATTCTGAGTATAGTTCTTGGGAGTCTTCAAACAAGTCTATTTTTGACCTTGAAGGAGGTTGTTTAAGGGAAATGATAGATTTCCAAAAATAGTAAGTTTGGGTATGATAGAGGAGATGTAGTATTTTATGTCTCCTCTTCTTTTCTGAGTAAGTTACTAAATAAAAAGGATTCTCATGTCACAACATATTCAAGTCGATCCCAAAATCTATGAACAGTATGCCACTTACCATGCACTTGGTATTCGAGTAAAAGTACCTGAAAATACTGGAACTCTGAAGTCTATGCTTAGAGTAGCCGAGGATACGGTTCGTTCTCATCCAGCAACATACTTGGATGATCATATCACTCTTTGGAGAGAAGCATATCGATCCTTTGGTTCTAAACCCTCTAAGTACTTGTCCTCCTTGGAGGCTTTAGTGAAGCGTGTCCGAAAGGGAGAAGAATTGCCTGCAATTAATCCTCTCGTTGATCTTTATAATTCACTGAGTATTCAGCTTGGATTCCCAGCGGGAGGGGATGATGTATCAAAGTTGTCTGGTAGGATAGAGCTATGTTTCTCAAATGGAACTGATACATTTGGTGATGATCATCAGATGGTAAAACCAGGAGAAGTTATCTATCGAGATCAAGATTCAGTAACCTGTCGTCGTTGGAATTGGAGGCAAGCTCCGCGATCCTTCATTACTGAAGAAACACGAGAAGCTTACTTTATTTTTGAATCATTGTTAGATGATCAGTCACGGCTCTTTAATAATGAAGAAGCTATTCTCAATGCGATGAAAGATTCAGTCAAGGGTCTTGAGATACTAGGTGTTGAAAAGTATTCTCGGTAATTCAAAGTCAAACGAGAAAGATAATTTATCTTTCTCGTTTTTATATACTAATTTTATAGATTAAAGACTTCATTACATAGGTCGGAGTGTTCCGGAAAATACTTGCCAGGCCAGGGCAGATTTAGCTACGAGTGAAAGGATGATATACATCTTTTCTCCAAACAAATAATCTTTCCATGGGCCAACTTTTTTGTACTGAAGGAACATGTTAAGGGCAAAGATATTGAAGGTTACGAAGAGTGAGATCACAATCCAGTAGACGAAGGCTGGGATTGCTTCCTCAACGTTGTTGAGGGCTCCGTAGAAGTGGAGGAATATGGCAATCCAGGGAACGATTCCGGCAAAACATCCGAAAATGTAGGCCAGCCAGTCAGGATTCTTTTTGGTCTTGGTGTTTACGTGCTCCATCAGGAGGCCGAACAAGTTCATGCAGGCGTTAAGGGAGAAGATCAGGATCAAGGCAGACAGATCATAGATTCCACAGAGCATGGCGATCACCCAGATCATGATTGATGAGGACAGAGAGTACTCAATCCATCGGGCGTAGTTCTTTCCGGCCTTCAGGTTTTTGATATACCACGGGTAGACTCGGGGTAGAATCAGGGTGAAATGAGCCAGCGCAGAAAGCGCCAGGAAGGAGGCTACGACCGGCCCGATCTGGAGATCATAGATGGTCTCGGTAGCTGTATTAATAAACGATCCAGGACCACCTCCGGTGACGTCGAGGTAGTTGGTTCGAATTGGCAGGGTCGTATCGTTGGAGAGGTAGAGCATGAGTCCGGCCTGGAAGAAGTGAAGAGCACCCATAAAGGCGTTAAACACTCGCAATCGGGCGTACCCATTGTGTGAGCGGAAGCGAAGCATATGGTTTTTGTGTTAATGCTATTCTTAGTATGACAAATTGGCATAAAAAGTCAAAAAAGGCTACAATGGGGACAACTAAGACAGCCTATGACGATTTCTGAACTGGAGTTTTTGCAATCTCCAGTGGGACAACAGGTCTTTCAAGACTTTTTTGATGATCCTCAGGCCGTTCAATCTCCTGAGCGACTCATTATGAAGCTCCGTAAAAAATTTCCGGCCGAAGTGGGAGCTGTGATTCATCAGATCAAACTCCATCATACAGCTCCAGAAAAATTGGGAGATTGTACCGGGTTAATTTTGACTCAGGCTGGAGTAGAGCAAGCTACGCGAACAGAAGTTTCCGGGCACGTTGCCAAACGGTACCGCAAGTTTTCATCCGTTACCGATGGAACCGCAGGAATTGGAGCGGATGCTCGGAGTATCGTAGACGATGCAGGGCAAGTTATCGAGCACGACCTGGTCATTGCTAAAATATTGGAGCACAATCTCTCCCAGTGGCGACCAGAGTCGAGTATCTCTGTCCGGGAAGCAGATTGTCTCGATCCAGAGATTGAGTGGGGGAATGCAGTCTATCTTGATCCAGCACGACGAGACAAAGAGGGGAGGCGAACAGCCCAGATGAATTTATGGAGCCCGAATCTGTATCAGCTGATTCCACAAATTACGGATCAAACTCACAACATTGGGATCAAAATCTCACCAGCTACCGATTGGGAGCAAGTCGACAAGTTAGGACTGGAGTATGAAGGAGAAGTCATTGCCTGGAATTTTAGGGTAAAACAAACCATGATTTGGACAGGAGAACTTAAGTCAGAAGTCTCCCGGCGAGCAACTATTCTCCCCGATACCTGGAGTCTGACCGATCACGATCCGGTAGAGAACATTTCGGTAACTCCTGCTAAAACCTATATTGTCGAGCCGAATAATGCCATTTTACGAGCAGGACTCCTGGATCAATTCTGTACTCGATATGGATGTACGAAATTGGATCCGCATATCGGGTACGTGACCACCGACACAATTCCAGAATTTGAATCAGACCACGTTGCTCGGGCATATCGAATCATGGACATGGAAAAGTACAATGTAAAACACCTCAAAAAAGCTTTGAACGGATACCATGGAGAAGGAATTGAACTCCGCCGGCGCGGGTTTCCTGAAACTCCCGATCAAGTTAAGAAAAAACTCAACATTCCTGATGGAAACGACCTCACAGTGCTGCTGACTCGCATCGGACCGAGTCTGTATTCAATCATCTGTGAAAAAGTTTAGAAAAAGAAAATATCCAGAAAAATGTTCTGGATATAGTTTGTTAGCCCCGTGAGTACTGATGAAAATGAACAGAGGGTTGTGGTGTATGAAAGTTTTGCATGCAAAGGCCTTGTTTTCGCCACATACGTATGTGACTCATGGTTGCAATCTCTACGTCTACGCCACAACAGAATTTGATGTCCCTCCGAATATCCATGAGTTTTGACAGGCTCCAGCTTCGCTCCTCTGAGTAGATAAGGATCCCATGACACGCATGGGGCATGCCGACAAACTTCATAGGAAACGAAAACCAGAACGGAACGAATACAGAACGATACTCAGTTTTCCCCTTTTGAATTTTTGCAGTTTTAAGAATGCCATCAAACCGTTGTCGGTTAAAGACAATCCTTTCTTGGATCAGAAGGTCGGCAAGAAGCTTTTCTTCTAAGGATGAA
>CAJXTH010000084.1 GCA_913060955.1 uncultured bacterium
CAGAAGATCCTATTGAATTTTTTGTTGAGCTCAAGCTCGATGGATTGGCAGTGAGTTTGAGCTACCAGAACTATCAACTAGTTACCGGAGCTACTCGAGGCAACGGCCAAGTTGGAGAAAACGTAACCGCAAATATCCGAACGGTACATGACGTTCCGTTAGATATTCCAGAAAAGGTCTTTGCCCTTGCGGTACAATTAGACGATCATCGAGAAGGATGGAAAGATGAGTTTTTAGTAAAATATACCGGAGAATTGGAAGCCCGCGGGGAAGTGTATGTCAAACAGTCAGACTTTGAAGCCGTAAACGCAGCCATGAACGAGGCCGGGAAACAACCGTTTGCAAACCCTCGAAATTTAGCTGCCGGATCACTCCGACAACTCGATAGCCGAATTACCGCAGAGCGAAGACTATCCTTTTTTGCTTGGGAGTTAATCACCGACCTTGGGCAACAAACCCAAGCAGAAGAGCAATTGGTACTAAGCCTTCTCGGTTTTCCCGTACTACAAGAAAACCAAGTCTTCCAAACAATTCAGGAAGTAGAAGACTTTCATGTAGAAATGTATCAAAAACGATCCAAGATCAATTTTGCATATGATGGTCTGGTGATCAAGGTAAACCAAAAGCACCTCCAGCAAGACCTTGGCTTTGTCGGCAAAGGGCCCCGCTATATGATTGCCTATAAGTTCGAAGCCGAAGAAGCTACCACAGTGGTGGAAGATATTCGAGTTCAGGTTGGACGAACAGGGAAAATAACTCCAGTAGCAATTATGAAGCCAGTTCATGTCTATGGAGTAACTGTTACGCACGCAACACTGCATAATCAGGACGAAATCGATCGATTGGGACTCAAAATTGGAGATCCCGTGGTTATCCGGCGAGCAGGAGACGTAATTCCCGAGATTGTCCAAGTTCTCCCAGGACTGCGAACAGGGGCGGAAAAAGATTTTCAACTCCCAGATCATTGTCCAGTCTGTCACACTGAACTCGTCCAAAAAGAAGGACAGGTAAATTTGGTATGTCCTAACCGACAATGTCCAGCGCGCACCATGCGACATTTGACCTACTTTGTATCCAAACAGGCTTTTGACATCGAAGGCATGTCAGAAAAAGTTCTTGCCAAACTGGAAAATGCCGGACTTATTCAAGATGAAGTAGATATTTTGAATCTCACAATAGATGAGATCAAAATCCTTCCTGGAATGGGAGAAAAGTCTGCTACCAAACTGGTAGATAGTATCGAGCGATCCAAAACAATTCGATTCTCCAAATTTATCCAGGCCCTCGGAATTCAACATATCGGAGAACAAACAGCAAAAGCCCTAGCACAAGAATTTGATACGCTCGAAAGCTTGATGAATGCCGATCAGGAAAAACTTGAATCAATTCCTGACATCGGAGAAATCGTAGCAGAAAGCGTAACACAGTTTTTCAAATCTCCTGAATCTCGCCAAAAGATGTATGGACTCATCCAGTCTGGCGTAACGATCCAATATCCTGATCGATCAGCAAAACAAGGGTTCTTTGCAGGAAAAACAGTCGTTCTCACCGGAACCATGGAGATGTACGGAAGAACCGAAGCCAAAGAACTGATCGAAGCTCAAGGAGGAACCGTCAGCGGATCAGTAAGTGCTAAAACTGACTACCTTATCGCCGGAGACAAAGCTGGAAGTAAACTCACCAAAGCCCAAAACCTGGGAGTGAAGATTCTTACGGAGAATGAATTTTTGCAGGTTTGTGGATAACTTGTTTCGGAGTTTTATCAATATTTGGTAGTATATAAGTAATCGAAAATACATAACTATGAATATCAAATATTTTACAGTGATTGGAATCGGAGGACTACTACTCATTGCAACCCTTGGAGTATCCTTCCGAGAAAAGATTCTTCCTACCGTCTCATCAGCACCAGCAGGTACAAATGTTCAAGGACACATCTGGAGCTCAAACGTAGGCTGGACTAAGCTCACTGGTCCCAATTATGGACTTCAATTCAACTTTAGCGATACTTCGGGAGACGGACTCTACAACTACGCTGATCTCTCCAACAACTCTTGGGCCTGGAACTCGAATATTGGGTGGATCAACTTTAATCCTACCTCAGGATTTCCAAGTGTCCCCGCTCATGGAGTACGGTATGTTAATGGAAACCTCGAAGGTTGGGCTCGAGCTACTGCCAATGGAGGAGGTTGGGATGGCTGGATTAAATTCGGTGGATCTCAATATTCGGCTACCCGAAATGGGTGTTCTTTCGAAGGATACGCCTGGGGAGGAGACGTGATCGGTTGGATTAAACTCAACGGAGCAAACTATGGATTTAATCTCAATCCTTCAACAGGATGTGAAACCGTAGATATCGACGACTTCTCAGCTGATCCAAATCCAGTAAAGACAGATGCGGGAACAACACTTTCTTGGACACCTGCAGGAGAAGTAAATGGATTTGAGGTTGTAAGCGACTGGCTTGGAGGCCCTCCAGCCGGAACAATTCTTCCCGGGGGAGATCCCGCTATCCGAGTAACGCCTCCAGATCTTAATGGAGGAATCACCACCTATGATCTACGAACCATTAATAAATTTGGAGATCGGGGACCTGTTGAAACAGTTGATGTCACAGTAGACTATGAAGTATCCGGAACTTGTACGCTTCCGGCAAACCTTAACACAATTGATACTGATCGAGCATTTGATTTAACCTTCCAAGGACTCTATGGATCTCCGGAGAACAGTTATACCTTCGAACTTCTTGAGGACGGACTTGCAGGAATTCGAGATATAGAGGCTGATCAAGATCTTACTCAATCTCCAGCAGGAGATACCTTTACCTGGACTGGAGTACGAGTCCTAGATGGAGATATCGGACAGATTGAGGTACGAGTTCAAGTTAAAGACGAATCTGGAGACGAAAAGATTATTTCCTGTGGTCAGACAACTAACTTTGGAGATCGAACCATTATAGAAGCAACTCCTTAATAGAGTAGATTATGAAACGAATAGCGATTGGATTACTGAGTATTGGGATATTGGTAGTAGCTGGATTTATTACTCGTCAGATACTGAAAGACCCTATTTCATTTGAAATATATGGGCTGACAACAGATGCTTTTGCCTTGCAAAATATCAAGTCTATCTTAGAAGTTCAAGAAGATCGGGGAGATATTGAATTGACCTATCTGCCTCCAATTATTGCTGAGAATGATTCCCTTCAGATTACCTACGAACTTCCAATTCAAGATGAACAAAAAGAATCAGTGATTAAAGAGTCATTGTTCTTGGAGTATCTCCTTGAAAGATCGTCAGAGAAAAGTATTCGGTATATCAATGCTCGACTCACTCACTTTGATCAGGTGGATTGGGAACCATTGGCACAATATGCTCAGGCTCGATCTGAGCTTGAATCCTTTGAAAAACAGTATCAAGAAGGGGAAATTACAAATCTTGTGGAAGATCGAAGTGCTGAGATCAGTGCAATTACTCAAACTGATTCCTATCAGATATCTGAAAACACTCCATTTGTTGTATTGGGGGAAGGTGTTGGACTTACTCAAACAACGGTACTCACTCCATACCAAGTTGAGATATTTGCCTCAAAAATAGCTCTTCGGGGAGATATCAATGAACCTCTTGTAGACGGTGAAGAATTATCATGGTGGCAAAAGCTCTATACTCGATCGTATCAGTACAATGGTGTGAAAGAGGCATACACCGATAGGGACTGTAACAACGACCCACTTCGCTATGGAGCTATAGCTGATATCAACACTGACTTTTCTCGATGTGTATATACTGATGCGGAAGAAGTTCAGGTCACAATACTTTCCCGAGAAGTGTCAGACGATGAATTAGAATCTCTCTTTCAGGAGCAGTCCCAACTTCAGCAAATCATTCAAACAAATGTAAAGAATACAGTGTTTGGAGATCCTGATGACTTAACTG
>CAJXTH010000085.1 GCA_913060955.1 uncultured bacterium
GAAATTGAGTGGGGAAGTGAACAGTCTATCTACCAGTATATTCGTGAGGAGCGAAAGGGTTTTGATTCTTCTCGTCCGGCTGTTACTTCACTTGGGAAGACTCTTTCCTATGCTGAACTGTGGCAAGAGGTCGATACTCTGGCCGCCTTTTTTACTCACCAATGGAATCTGACCAAAGGAGATCGAATTGCACTTATGCTTCCCAATAGCATTCAATTTGTAGTGTGTTATTTAGCTTCCTTGAAACTTGGCTTGATTGTAACCGCGGTAAATCCCCTATACACTGACCGCGAACTTGCACATCAGGTAAATGATAGTGGTGCCAAAGCTTTGGTAGTCTTGGATTTTATGCTTGGTCGATTCGCAACCTGCCGAACAGAGACTGGGGTTGAGCAGGTAATGGTAGCTTCGTTGGCCGATTACATGCCGTTCTGGAAACGACCGATATTTTTTGCGATTATGGAGCGTCAAGGGCAGATTGTGCCCGAAGTGTCGTTTGAATTTGACTCGTATCGTTCGGTTATCTCCGATGGATATTTAGCTCCATTTGCTCTTCCGCAGATCGAATTATCTGATACCGCCTTGCTTCAGTACACGGGAGGAACTACGGGTGTTTCCAAAGGAGCCGAGCTTACGCATCAAAACGTAGTAGCAAATATAAAACAAGTACAAAATTGTATTGATACCACCCTAGAATATGGCGCAGAAAAAATGTTGGCAGCCTTGCCACTCTACCATATCTTTGCCATGAATGCGGCCTTTCTGTCGATGCTTCGTATCCGGGCAGAAATTGTATTATTACCAAAGCCAGTTCCACTTGACCTTACGGTATCAGCTATTAAGAAGCATCAACCAACGGCATTTGTTGGTATTAATACCCTCTTCAATGGCCTGCTGCGACACGAGGGATTTCTGAAGCTTCAAAGCTATCCATTTAAGTGTATCGTAGCAGGAGGAATGACCTTGCAGACCTCTGTTTCCAAGAAGTGGCTCGAGATTACTGGAACCGAAATTCGGGAAGGATATGGACTTACGGAGGCCTCTCCAGTGACGCATATGAATCCTTTTCAGATTCCCGCCAAGGAGCAGTCAATTGGACTTCCGGTAGCTTCAACCGAGGCAAAGGTTGTTGATGAGCATGGCCAAGAAGTTGCTCCTGGTGAGTTGGGAGAACTCTGGATTCGAGGACCGCAGGTTATGAAAGGCTATTGGAACCGGCCGGAGGCAACTGCAGAGTCGATTATCGACGGATGGCTCCGTACTGGAGATATTGCTACCATGGATGAGCAGGGGTGGTTTTCGATTGTGGATCGGAAAAAAGATATGATTATTGTCTCGGGATTTAATGTCTATCCATCTGAGGTAGAGGAGATCATTGCAGCCCATACGGCGGTCTCAGAAGTAGCAGTAATTGGAGTTCCGAGTGATAAGACTGGGGAGATGGTGAAAGCCTTTGTTGTCCCGGCAGATTTAACTCAGGGAATAGATATTGATCAACTCAAAGTCTATTGCTACGAGCAGCTAACTCGGTACAAAGTCCCCAAAGAATTTGTACTCCGAGAAGAACTTCCCAAATCTACCGTAGGAAAAATCTTACGCCGCAAACTTCGGGAGGAGTAGGGTTAAATATAAGCCTTAACATAAAAGAGCCTCCAGAAACGGAGGCTCTTTATAATACGGGTTACTTGTGCTTCTCATTTTCGAGTTCAGAAACGTAGGTATAAGCTGAAAGGGCTGCTTTGACCGCGTCTCCGGCTGAGATGTTATTTTGCTTGTAGGCCTCGTCAGTGAGGTCTCCAGCTGCAAAAATTCCAGGAGCGGAAGTACTTGAGTATTTGTGGTCAATAACTACCTCGTTGTAGGCGTTAAGCTCAACGAGATCGGCGACCATGCCCGAGTTTGGAGCTGATCCAATTTCGATAAAGAGTCCTTGGAGTTCCATGTCTCCGGTTTCTCCGGTCTCGGTATTTTTCCATTTAACTCCTTTGACCATTCCTTCTCCGTACACTTCGGTGACGACGGTGTTGTAGAGTACTCCTTTAAATTTCTCGTGAGCTTTGACTCTCTCGGCAGTAGCGGGATCTCCTTTGAGGGCTCCGCTTCGGTTAAAGAGGTACACCTCATCTGCATAAGCACACAGATCCCAGGCTGATTCGAGTCCGGCATTTCCTCCTCCGACGACAGCAACTTTCATTCCTCCAAAGAACGGTGCGTCACAGGTAGCGCAGTAGGCAACTCCCTTGGCGTTGAACTCTTCCTCTCCGGGGATTCCGAGTTTTTTTCGGTGAGCTCCCATTCCGAGAATCAATGTTTTTGCTTGGAATACCTTTCCTGATCCGGTAGTTACTTGGTAGACGGGATAGCTCGTATCGGAATCCACTTTGGTGATTTCGGTGGCCCGGTCTCCAGTTATGATTTCCAGTCCCTCCTGAGCTTTGACGTGTTTTTCAAACTTTTGAGCAAGTTCAAATCCACTGAGTCGAACATCTCCAATCCAGTTGTCGATATCGTTGGAAACCACGGATTGTCCTCCAAACTCTTCGGTGATTAGGACTGCTTTCATTTGTTTTCGGGCTGCGTAGATGGCAGCAGAAGACCCGGTAGGACCTCCTCCAATAATAATCGTGTCGTATATCATAGCTATTCAGTGTTTTGTTGATTCTATTCTTGAGTGTGTTCGGTCACGCGACCGGTCATATATATGGTAGCACGAAAGAGGGGTTAGAAAAAAGAGTAGGCGAGTCTAGAATCCTTTGCTACAATATCTATACAATTAATGTATGAATAGATATGGAAAATAAATCAATTCTTCTGGTGGTGGGAGCGATTCTGTTATCGGGAATGATGATTGCCTCTGCAATTGTATATAATGGAGCTCAGTATCGATCTGTTGATGGAGGGACAGGGACAGCCGGAACCGGAGCTGCTCCTCAGGAACAGCAGCTTATCGAAGAAAGTGGAATCGAGGTCTCGCTTGCTGATACCGACCCGTACCAAGGAAATAAGTCTGAAGCACAGGTTGCAATCATTGAATTTTCTGACTATGAATGTCCGTTCTGTCAGCGATTTCATAACGATGCACGAACAGATATCCTTTCTGAATACGTAGAGAGCAACCAAGCAATCCTTGTCTGGAAAGATCTACCACTTTCTTTTCATGATCCATTGGCAACGACTCAAGCGGTAGCTGCTCAATGTGCAAATCAGGTCGCGGGAAATGATCAGTACTTTGAGTTCTCTGATCAAATTTTTGCAACCACTACTTCTGGTGGAAGCGGAATGGAGCCGGCTGATCTGGTAGAAATTGCTCGAGAAGTAGAAGGGCTTGATTTTGATGCCTGGAACTCTTGTTACGAGAATGAGGAAACCCTTGGTATTGTAGAAGCAAACGCCGATCAAGCCGCTGAACTCGGTGTTACTGGTACTCCAGGATTTATCATTGGACGATACGAGGACGGAAAAGTCGTTGATGGAGTCCGAATTGCTGGAGCATTGCCATTTGAAACATTCCAAGAGGTTATTGATACATTCCTCGAGTAGGGTGTATACTAAGAATAGAAACACGATTAAGTATAATGAATATGGAAACTCCAAACGTAGTAATTTACTCAACTCCAGTTTGTGGATATTGTAAGCTTGCCAAAGAGTTTATGACCGAGCGAAACGTTGCCTACACTGAGCACGATGTAGCTGCTGATGTTGAAAAGCGAAAAGAGATGATGGAGAAGACCGGACAAATGGGAGTCCCTGTGATTGAAGTTGACGAACAACTCATGATTGGATTTGATCGAGCAGCTCTTGCCAATCTTTTGAATGTCGAAGCCTAGTCTTCATAAAAAAGGAGCTGAAATATGAG
>CAJXTH010000086.1 GCA_913060955.1 uncultured bacterium
ATGTGGATTGGAGAACTTATCACCAACCTCAAAATTGGAAACGGAGTCTCTCTGATTATTTTTGCAGGAATCATCGCTGGGCTTCCCGGACAACTTTCTGTATTCTGGGTAAACTTCCAGCAATCGGATATTCCAATCTATGCTCTGTATCTCGCAATTACCTTGGCGGTTATTTACGCTGTGGTCTTTATCACCGAAGGACAACGGAACATCCCGATCTCATACTCAAAAGGTGCTCGAGGAGCCTTTGGATCGAAAGTTGACACCTATCTACCACTCAAAGTAAACCAAGCCGGAGTGATTCCTATCATCTTTGCGGTATCTTTGATGGTGTTTCCACAAATGATTGCTCAATTTGCTCTCCAAGCTGGTCTTGGATGGGACTGGGTTGTAACTGCAGCTCAATTTATCAATGACCTCTGGGCAAACCAAGTCTTCTACGCCAGCGGATACTTTGTCCTGGTACTTGCCTTTACCTATTTCTATACCAGTATCGTATTTGAACCAGATTCAATCGCAGAGAACCTCCAGCGACAGGGTGGATTCATCACCGGAATCCGACCGGGAAAGCAAACCGCTGAATACCTCAGCTACGTTACCAACCGAATCATTCTCTTTGGAGCATTGTTCCTGGGACTCATCGCCGTACTACCATTTGTCATGACTGGATTTACCGGAAACCAAAGCCTAGCAGTTGGAGGAACATCACTCTTGATTGTGGTATCAGTGGTACTTGAGACCATGAAGCAGATCGACTCTCAAATCACCGTTCGAGACTACGATAGTCTGTAATGCTTTTAGAGAAGTTTGATATACATACGTCATCCTGAACTTTTAACGACCGAAGGTGGTTGTTTCAGGATCTTGTCATGGCGACACGGAGGTCTCCGCTACACTCTTGTCATTCGCAACTTTTTAACTCCCGAAGGGATGTGATTGGGAATCTTGTACATTGACCACTTTTATCTATAACGAGATCTCCAATCGAGTTGGAGATGACAGATGTAGAGTCGGCGCCCTCGCCGACATGTAGTGGAACGCTTGCCGTTCCATGACTTCAAATATGTAAGTATATATTTAAATATATACTTCCAAACATTCATTATAAAAGTATAATTACACATTATGCTGAGTTTACCGACAGGGAGATGTGTGGTAGACTGGTGGTGGTTTAATTTTTGCGCATGTTCAAAATTCCCCAAGAACGATTAGAAACAATCCAATCCTGGCTCAACCAGGTATTTTTCTTGGAGCGCAATATCAAATATACTCCGGTTGATTTTCATCGATCCTGGTGGAGAATCTTTATTCCATTCCGAGGACAGATTGCGATTATTCTCGGGGTTGAGACTATTTCACGAGTGTTTCGATCGTTGCTTCCTTTTCTACTTGGATATGCTATCGCGGAACGAAGCTTTACGATTCTTTGGATGATTATCGGAGGTCTTGTTTTCGCAGAACTCATTATCCAAATTCGAGATTATGTGTATAAAGTAACCGCTAGCTCGCTTCATTATAGTTTACAGGCAGCTGCAAATGAATTCTTTTTGACTGTTGACCCGGAGTTTCATACTACGAAATCAACAGGACAAATTCGTTCTAAGATCAGTGCGGGAGGTCGACAGTTTATGATGATGCTGTATGATATTTCCTTTTCTTTGCTGGGAGTATTGGTTTCGTTCGTGACGGTTTCAGTAGCACTGTTTCAATTCGACTGGCTTCTTGGTCTGTTAACAATTGGAATGTTTACCGTAATTAGTGGGGTTTCTATCCTTGGAAACATTTTTGCTTCTCAAAACTTCGTACCATTTTGGATCAAAAAACGAGATGCTTGGAATACGATTGAAACAGAAAATCTAACGCAAGTCTTCTTGATACGGTCTACGTTTTCTACTCCTGAACAGGTGAAAAAAACACATGAGGTTATTCATGAAGGAGTGTCAGCTCGATCAGTCATGCATCTGGTCTATGATCTAATCAATAACGGAGTTCAATTACTGTATATTGGTTCCATAGCAGTTGTAGCTGGATTTATGTTAACCCTATTTCAGCAAGCAGTCGTCCAAGAGGCAATTGCGATCTCACTTGTTCTTACCTACGTAAGTGCTTCATCACAAATTCTTCAGATTGGGAGATTTACTATGTCAGTCTCAGAGTCGATTGAAGATCTGAACGACCTCTGGAAGTTTATTCAAAACTTTGGGAAGAGAACCTATCCGGTTTTGGAATCAGATAATGAACCAACTTCATGAAATCTGTAGAACTCAAATCTATCCGCTACCAATATTTTGACGATACTCCGGTGTTTGATGGACATTCGTTATTTTTGGGTATTCCCGATGATCAGGACAACGGATTATATGGAATCATTGGACTGTCAGGAACGGGAAAAACAACTTTGCTTTCAATCTTGGGTGGGCAGTTCCGACCAGATAGTGGAGAAGTGTTGGTGGATGGAGTGAATATCTACCAAGTAGGTGATCTCAAGCGACGGGAGCTGATTGGGATTCAAATGCAGACTTCAACCAGCCTTCGGGGAAAGCTCCGGTATAACCTGCTGTTTGGTCTGCCTGACGATGTGAAGAAGAGTTATTTGGATGAGGAATTGGTTCGAATTCTTACCCGAGTTGGGCTGTGGCATTTGTTCCAAGACAAGAAAGGACTCGATACTATGATTGGAGAGGGAGGAGTGAACCTTTCTGGTGGTCAGAGGCAGCGACTGAACTTTGCGGGACTCTATATTCGAGCTCGATATTTTGAACCAAGTCTCCTCCTGATTGACGAGCCAACCTCGAGTCTGGATGAATTATCCGAGGCTGCTATCACTGCCATGATCCGAGAATTGGCAGAAGATTCTTTGACCTTAGTCGTTGCTCACCGCCTCAAGACTTTGGACGAAGCCCAAGGAATCCTGGATACTTCACTTTTGAAAACTCAGAAAGACTTGGAATTCATGGACCGAAAGACCCTGGAAAAGAAGTCCAAGTATTACCAAGATCTTATGTCCGGAAGTGCTTTGCTTGATGGATAAGAAAAACCCTCGTGTCTAGTCCGACCGAGGGCGTTTTTCGAGAATAAACTTGTTTATGAAAAAGTTGAGCAACCCAACCGTCATGATTGATAGTATGTTGACCAATCGCTCACTCTCTAAGGCTAGGGAAATAAGCCCAAAACAGAGCGAGAATAGTGGGATACTCAACAGTGCTCGATTTGCAACGAAAAGTAACCAAGCCGTTGTGAAGTTGAATCTACTATCGAAGGTATAACGGATATTCAGATATCCGGATAAAGAGATTCCAACTAGCTGCTGAAGTAACACTGCCATGTACATTGGTACTGAGAGAAGAATCAACATCTCCAAAGTAACGATGGCAAATGCTGTAGCCAAACATCCGCTCCCAACAAATTTCAAAAATTGTTTCAAGGTACGCTCCTCAAATCACCAATTATGGTATATCATAAAAATACGATAATATCCAAATTATGCAAACAATATATCTAGCCGGGGGCTGTTTCTGGGGAATCGAAGCCTATTTCAAAAAGATCAACGGGATTGAGGATACCGAAGTCGGGTATGCTGGGGGATCAGTAGAGAATCCTACCTACGAGCAGGTATGTTCCGGAGCGACGGGTCATACTGAAACACTGGAGTTGGTATTTGATGACTCTGTGATTTCTATCGCAGAAGTTCTTCGTCACTTTGAACGGATCCATGAACCGACCTCACTCAATAAGCAAGGAAATGACGTTGGTTCACAATATCGATCAGCAATCTTT
>CAJXTH010000087.1 GCA_913060955.1 uncultured bacterium
TGAGAAGTCAGAAGAAAAGTAGGTTCTCCCTACTTTTCTTGGTATTTTACCTATGATACAAAATCTTCCAGAACTCAAAGAAGAACTTGCTACCCTAAACCAGGAACTTTCCAATCCTGAACTTTTTAACCAACCTGAAAAATTGGCAGAAGTATCCAAACGACATGCCGAAGTATCCAAAATCGTTGGTTTGGCTGAATCAATCCAAAATCTCACCCAACAACAGACTGAATCCGAAGAAATGATCAAAATGGATCCCGAGTCTGAACTAGCTGACCTAGCACGAGAAGAACTTACCACCCTTGAATCAGAACGAGCCAAACTGGAACAAGAACTCGAAGACATCATCAATCCCAAAGAAGAAGTTCCCAACGAAATTATCGTGGAAATTCGATCCGGTGCCGGTGGAGATGAAGCGGGACTCTTTGCAGCAGAAATGTTCAAAGCCTACACCACCTTTCTTACCAACAACCGAGCCAAGGTAACAATCATGGATGTCTCAGACAACAGCGTCGGAGGAATCAAAGAAGCCGTATTTGAAGCAAAAGGACACGAAGTCTACAACCTATTGCGCTACGAAAGCGGAGTACATCGAGTTCAACGAGTACCGAAAACCGAGAAAGCCGGTCGAGTTCACACCTCTACTATTACTGTTGCGGTGCTTCCGGTCGCCCAGGAAGTCGATGTTGATATTAACCCCAACGACCTCAAAATCGATGTGTTTCGATCCAGTGGACCAGGAGGCCAGAGCGTCAACACAACCGACTCAGCTGTTCGAATTACTCACCTTCCATCGGGAGTAGTTGTTTCGTGTCAGGATGAAAAATCTCAGCTCAAAAACCGAGACAAAGCTCTCAAGATTTTGCGATCTAAACTACTTGCTCAACAAAAAGCAGAAGCTGCTGCCGCCGAAGCAGACGCCCGCAAAAGCCAAATTGGAACCGGTGACCGATCCGAAAAGATCCGAACCTACAACTTCCCCCAAGACCGAATCACCGATCACCGAATCAAAGAAAACTTCTCGAACATCGATGCTATTTTGCTAGGAGACTTTACTAAAATCTTGGAAGCATTCCATGACTATAACGCAGCACATCCAGACGATCAGTACTAAACTGGCAACCTCTCCAACTCCTGAACTTGATGCCCGAGTCCTTATTGGACACGTTCTCGGCCTCTCGAGTCAGGAGGTTTTTTTGCATCTTGATACAACCCTCAATGACGAACAGCTCTCAGCACTTGCTCCCCTCGTAGAATCTCGCATCCAGGGAACTCCTATCCCCTACATCCTGGGATCCAAAGAGTTTTATGGACGAACCTTTCTTGTTACCCCAGAAGTACTCATCCCCCGCCCCGAAACAGAACTCTTACTCGAAACCGTACGAGACATCGCTACAGACTATCAAGCCCCCATCATTGCAGACATTGGAACTGGGTCAGGGTGTATTGCCATAACCCTCGCAGCTGAAATCCCGCATGCCGAGATCATTGCCTCAGATGTAAGCCCCAGCGCCTTACAGATTGCACAAAAAAATGCTAAGCTAATACTAGGAGAAGAGAAACATCAAATCACATGGAAGACCGGCTCTCTTCTCGAGCCCTTTACCCAACGATGTGACATCATCGTGGCCAATCTTCCATACCTGGACCAAAATAAATATACAGATGACTCAATCAAACAAGAGCCTGACCTCGCGCTATACAGCGATGAGCAAGGACTCTGGCACTACCGTGCAATGTTTGAATATTTGCAGAGTCATCCTTTTTTGATTCCAGACTGGGTGTGCATCGAGATCAACCCAGAACAAGCTCAACCAATTGAGGAGATCATCACACGGCACTGGCCACAAGCAACGATCACCCCAATTTATGACCTTGCTGGGCACCTCAGACACCTAAAAATTCAAATACAGTAGCGATAGAGGGATTCTAGTTTGGATGAAATTCCAGGCGACAAGAAGCGACACTTCTGAGCAGTATTGAGATACTGTGAAGGAGTTCGTGACGAAGTCAACGCAGAAGTTCGCCAAAATAGGATCCCTCGCTAATAGAGAGGAGGTGATATCAATGAGTAACCAAGCGAATAAATCAACCCACAAGGGATTTCAAATTCCGGGGTTGTCAATCTTCTTCACTATTCTTTTACTCGCCATCTTGATTGGAACTGGAGTGTATGCCTTTATCCAAAGCGCACCTGCCGGAGACAATGAAGACGGAACCAACGACGTAGAACAAAAGATCGAAGAAATGCAACAAGCTGAATCAGAAGAAACCGAAGGAGAAGAGACTGTCGCAGACAACGGAGAACAATCCGAAGAATCCGACCGAGCTCAAGACCAAGCTGACGAACAAGAATCAGAAGCTGATCAACCAGAAGAATCTTCGCAAGAACCATCTGATGCTACCAATGTAGGATCAGAAGAGTCCATCACCGAAACCGCTGGTCACGGAGATGGGGTCACTCATTTAGCTCGACGAGCTGTCCAACAATACGAGGAACAAAACGGACTCGACCTCTCAGCTGAACAAAAGCTGTACGCCGAAACCGTCCTCAAGAACCAAAACTACCAGCCAAGCCTATCCGTTGGAGAAACTATCACCTTTGACGGAGACATCCTTACTGATGTAGTAACAGAGGCTCAAAACCTCTCACCGTCCCAAATCGAGGCATGGGGAGCCTACACCCACCTCGTCCCATCACTCCAGTGATGAGAACCTAGGCAATTAACACAAGTACATCACCCGGTGATCGCTGTTCAGTGATCACCGGGTTTTTTGGATAGTAAACATACAATTGGATATGGTTATTGCTCCATGTCATTCCCGACCCCGATCGGGAATCTTGTTGACTTATCACGAGATCCCCAATCAAGTTGGGGATGACATGCTAAACTCGTAGATTACTAATCTCTGTCATTCTCAGCTTGACTGGGAATCTCGTGACTAAAAACCTTCATTTTTCATCAAATCGAACCATTCTGGATTCATCTTTTCAATGAGTTCAATTTTCCAAGCACGATTCCACTTCTTTAACTGTTTTTCTCGATAGATTGCAGATTCAATTGAATCTGTTTCCTCAAAGTAGACTAATTTATGAGTATTATATCTTGCTGAAAATCCTTGAGGATGAGTTTTTTGGAGATGTTCAAAATATCTACGTGATAGATTGTTACTCACTCCGATGTACAATACTCCTTGAGGTTTATTGGTTAGAATATAGACATAATAGGTTTTCATAGTTATTAGAACTAATTTGAAATGTCACGAGATTCCCGATCAGTGTCGGAAACGACAGTAGAGAAAAAAACAGAGGGGTGATCCCCCTCTATTTTCCTAAGATTGCTTTGACACGGTTGGCTTCGTTCATCACTCGATCAGCGTACCAACCATGTTTACACCCGCCGACATAACACATAGCTGCTCGTCTCTCGAGAGCTTCATTTCCTGCTATTGGTTGATCACCTACTTTACCAAGCAAGATCATTCCCATTGCCAGCATAGCGTCTTCGACATCCCATGGATTCACTTCTCCACCTTTCATTTGTCGTAATCGTGGTTCGTATCCAAGCCAGGTTGCTGGCATTACCTGTGCTGGTCCCATAGCTCCTCCTGTTCCAAT
>CAJXTH010000088.1 GCA_913060955.1 uncultured bacterium
GCTCCTGGTTATTTTGAAAAATAAACAAATACCGTCGGGAATAATCATACCCAACAAAGGTCAAGAATAGATCAAAATATCGATCAGAATCCTCGAGAGCAGTGAGTACCAGCGGCAAGGCTTCTTTGGCTTGTCGGAGTTGAGCCCCTTGCTCACCTGGAATCATCCAGGACTCTACCGCAGAAAGCTCCCGATTCAGAACAACCAATCGATCACGAATCTTCCCCGTAATGTCTTTGAGTTCCTTTACTGAATCCACCAAAGATGCCTCGGCTTCTGGATCAAAGGGATCAACCTCACTTTCGATAAACGGCTCAGCTGCCACCAAAAATTCTGAAGTCAACCCAGTCAAATCAGACACCGACTGAGTCAGCACTTCTCCATCATTCACCAGCGAAAGCCCCGGCAAAAGCTTGACCAAGGCATCCAAATTTCCTTGCAAATCATCGAGCTCCCCCGATGTTCCGGCAAAACCTTCCGATACAGCTAGTAAATTCTCTGACACTGCCGGGAGCCCTTCAGACTCGGAGGTCAACAACTTCTGACTCGCAGCCACCTGGAGAGACAAATTATCTTTTACCCGCAGCCCCTGATTGGCCGCCTGAAGCGTCGGCACTACCGACAGAGTCCCCAGTGCCAGAATCATAAACCCAGCCAAGGCGGGTTGCATACCGGCGGTTAGCTGCGCTTGAGTAGGAAGAGTGATCGTAGGCAGTGAAATTTCTGGCAAAGAAAAGGTTGGCATCTGGAACAATGGCTTCCATTCCTGCTTAGTCTCTGGCTCTACCCGATCTCGCTGACTCGATGGAATAAAAGAAATCGGATGCGAACTCGAGTACTCAGACAACTCCTGTGAATAATCCTCCCCCAAATCCAACTCAAAGTTGGCCAATGGATCGGTATCCAATTGACGAATCGGTTGTTCTTGAGATCGAAACGCTTGAGATGGTTTTTGGATTTTTGGTTCAGCAGGTTTTGGTTGCTGGTGTTTGGTTTTTCGCTCCTCCATCAGCGCTCGCAGATCTACCACTTGGGGAGACCTCTTTGGCATACAATCTATTTTTTATCTTTGTCATCCTCAGCTTTTTAACTCCCGAAGGGATGTGACTGGGGATCTTGCGGTTCGCTCACAAGATTCTGAATCAAGTTCAGAATGACAGATTATTTAACACTCTTATTATACACGTCCACCGTCTCTTTGGCCATCTGTTCCCAGGAATACTTGGCCAAGGTCGGCTCTATAAATTGCTTCTGGCGCTCAGCAATGCTTGGATCCTTCAACATTCGCTCCATCGCATCTACCAACTCCCCTGAATTTCCCGGGTCAAAGTACTCCGCAGACTCTCCAAAAATCTCCGGCAGACACGTCCGGTTCGAAAGCAAAATCGGAGCTCCCATAGCCATAGCCTCCAACGGCGGCAACCCAAACCCCTCGTAAAAACTTGGAAACACATAGGCCGCGGTATTCTCAAAGAGATCAATCATCTCCTCATCAGGCACAAACCCAGGAAAGACAATCCGATCAGACAAGCCAAGCTCATTCGCAAGATCAATCAACTGCTGAAAGAAATAATCCGTCTTTCCCACAATCACCAACTTCAAGTTCGGATCAATCCCCTCTCGTCCAATCAATTCCTGAAACCCACGGATCAAACCATCAATATTCTTATGCGGATAGGCATTTCCAACATACATCAGATAGTTCCCCTTCTCTACACCGACCTTTTCAAAATCAAACGGTTCCTTGTTCACCGGATTAAACTTCTCCAAGTCCACCCCTTCATAAATCATGTCCACCTTGGACTCCGTGATACCAAACTGCCGCATCACCGCCTGTTTGGTATACTCCGAGATCGCAATCACTCGCTCCGACCCTCGAGCCGCAAAGGAAATCACTCGCCGATAAGCAAAATTCTTGATCCAATACATTACCGTCCCGAGCTTGGAAGCCTTCCGTGTCGGGTACTCCAACAAAATCAGATCATGAATCGTCACTACAAACGGCTTCCGATACATGACCGGCACATTAAAATGCAAAAAGTGAACCAAATCAAGATTGTATTTATTTAAAATTTTCGGCATCTGAAGCTGTTCGTCCAAGGTATACCACCGCACATCTGCCAAAGCTTTTTTAAAATTCGGGTTCTTCGGCTGATACAAATCCCAGTTTTCTTTAGTCAAAAACACCACATACTGATTGGCATAATCCACCTTTTCCAGCTCCTCCACCAACTTCTGAGAATACCGACCAAGACCCTTCCCCCCAGGCCCAAAAAAACGAGCATCAATACCAATTTTCATATCCAAAACATTATCTCGTACACATAGTCAGATTATACCAAATTTTCGAGATTCTGGGAGAAATTAATTTAAAAGTGTAACTATCAATTGACATTTAACTATTATTTCTGATATACTAGCCACATACTACATGTATTTGTAGAGAACATTGTATATCTAAATCACGGAGGCGTAAGCCATGTTTGAAAAAAAGAGAGATCTTGGAAATGGTCGAGTAGAGATTGATGGGAAGCAATATTCAACTAAAGAAATCCCTGAAACTCTGTTTAATCATAAAACAACCAAATACATTCCAATAAATCATCCTGGAGATGTTCTTATGGAAGAATCTCGTCCAGATCCTATGCCGTTTAGTGACAGAACACTCTATCGTGAAAACGGAGGAGATTGGGTGTCTGAAAGGGAGGATGGTTGGAACAATCTAAGGAGTGGATCGGAAGCAAAAACATACCATCGAGATGATGGAACAACTAGACGAGTAACTGACAACCCTGTCTGGGGTCGGCCACATGAAGACAGAACTAATAATAGATCTTCTTCTAATTCATCTACAAGGAGAGATTCCTCCTCTTCTTATGATGGAGGTTATTCATCTGGATCATATCGACCCAGCTCTGGAGGTGCTACTCGATCTTCGAGTTCAGACGGAGGGGACGTAGCTATAGCATTGTTTTCCTTTGGTTTGATTATTCTTACGTCAATAGGCGTTGGAATTTATCATCTGGTGAAGCATCTGGAGAGATTCCAGGTCTATTACCGAGGCCAAACTCATGGGTTCTGGACCTTTGTCTTACTCGTAGGGTTCATTGTTTGGATAGTATACTCGTGCATCCAGCACATTCGTACTATTGACAAGAATTCTCAGAGAGCAAAGTTGAAGCTTCGGAGACGGATTCCTAAGTTCAATAGGGCAATCTCCCAAATTAACCGAACGCTCGGAGTAAAGATACGAACACCGTTGTTTGTAATGACCAGAGAGGAAATACCTTCTCTTACGTCAGTAATACTCCGTCAGCGTCCAACTTGGACGGGTTCATCGAACATCATTGAGTCAATTGAACAATCTCTACATACACCTGAGCTTTTTCCAGAGTTCAAGAAGAGATATTCTAACCCAAGAGATCAGGATAGATTGATTGCGAGGAGGCAAGCTTCATTTCTAGAATACTTCTTCATGTTAGAAGAAGCTACTCCAGAGATCAAAAGCTGGATTATCCACCGAATGGTACCTCTACTCTATTATCAGGACTTTGAGATCACTCGACACTTTCATTCGGTTTGGCAGTTATTTCCAGACTGTAGTGAAAAAAGAGAT
>CAJXTH010000089.1 GCA_913060955.1 uncultured bacterium
GGTTACGCTCTTGGCCAGATTTCGAGGTTTATCTGGATCAAGGTCCAAATCCACTGCGGCATAGTAGGCAAGGAGATGAAGTGCCAAGGTATTTACAAATGGAACCCAATGTTCGGACATCTCAGGAATCCAAATCACATCATCTGCATGATTGGTAATATCTTCATCTCCTTTGGTAGCCACTGCCAAAATCTTTCCTCCTCGGGCTTTGATCTCTTGTAAGTTACTAATATTTTTCTCATATACGCTATCTTTTGGAACTAAGGCAACGGTTGGGAACTTATCGTCGATAAGTGCAATCGGACCATGCTTCATTTCACCAGAGGCGTACCCTTCAGCGTGCAGATAAGAAATTTCTTTGAGTTTTAGGGCTCCCTCCATCGCAATTGGGAAGTTGACATGTCTCCCAACAAACAACATGTTAGAACACTTGCTGTATTTCTTGGATACCGCTTGCACCTGGGCATCGAGATCTTCCAGTACTTCTCGCATCTCGCTCGGAACTTCCCCCAACTCTCCTAAGAGCTTTCGCCCTTCTGACAAGGTCAATCGTCGTTGTCGACCAAGCCCAACGGCAAGCAAGGCAAGAACTCCGAGCTGAGAGACAAAGGCCTTGGTTGAAGCAACTCCAATTTCTGGTCCGGCGTGAGTATAGGCTCCAGCATCGGCCATCCGCGCAATAGTAGAACCAACTACGTTTACAATTCCAAATACTTTGGCTCCCTTGCTCTGAGCTTCTTTGATTGCTGCGATTGTATCGGCGGTTTCTCCCGACTGGCTAATCGTAATAATCAAGGTCTTATCGTCAACCAAGATTTTCTTGTACCGAAACTCTGAGGCGAGTTCAACGTGAACTGGAATTTCTGCAAACTCTTCAATCCAGTAGGATCCGGCCACTCCGGCGTAATAAGAAGTTCCACAGGCAACAATCAAAATGCGCTCGGTTTGCTTGAGTGCCTCGGATAGATCCTGAAATCCTCCCATTTGCACTGTTCCAGAAGTTAGATCAATTCGTCCATTCAAGGCCGACTCCAAGGCAGAGGGTTCCTCGAAGATTTCTTTGAGCATAAAATGATCGAATCCTTCTTTGGTGACCTCTTTGGCATCAAAATCAATAGTCTGTACCTCGTGATCAGAAGCAACGTTGTCGAGAGATCCAATCTGGTATCCTGACTCGTCAATAACAACCACTTCTCCATCTTCTAAGAAAATTACGTCCTTGGTATGAGGAGCAATCGCTGACATATCAGAAGCCACGATATACTCGTCCTTTCCGAGACCTAAAATAAGAGGACTTCCCTTGCGAGCTGCAACGAGTTTCCCAGGATGATCTTTGGAAATTACGGCAACACCATAGGTTCCAACTGTTTGCTTGAGTGCTTGTCGGACTGCTTCTGGAAAATCATTTACGATTTGGGTATACCAGTCAATCAAATGAGCCAAGACTTCTGTGTCGGTATCAGAAACAAAGGTATAGTCTTTTGACTCTAACTCTTTGCGGAGTTCTTGGTAGTTTTCAATGATTCCATTGTGAACAACAAAGATGGTCTCCGAGCTATTGGCATGAGGATGAGTATTGGTTTCGTTCGGGACACCGTGGGTTGCCCACCGGGTGTGAGCAATTCCAACATGTCCATCCCAATCACTAGACTCGATTCTTTCTCGAAGATTGGCAACTTTTCCCACTGCTCGATCTCGATGGATCGATCCATCTTCAGAAATGACCGCCATACCAGCCGAGTCATATCCTCGGTATTCGAGTCGAGCAAGTCCATCGATCAGGACTCCTTTTACTTTCTTAGGTCCGAGATATCCTACAATTCCGCACATATTTTTATATCTTTTACCGAATACTGAGTGTTCCGTTACGTTGTTTTTCGTTCAATATCGAATCCCACAGCCTGTAATCGCTCCTCCACTCGCTCGTACCCTCGATCGATATGATAAATATTGTGAATAACGCTATCTCGTTTGGCAACCAAGGCAGCCATCAAAAAGGCCATTCCAGCCCGCACATCGGGACTTTCAATTTTCTGTCCATACAGCTGAGACTTTCCATGAATCACCACTCGGTACGGATCACACATGATACTATCGGCACCCATTCGGACCAAGGTGTCGGTATAGAACAATCGTCCATCAAAGATCGTTTCCTGAACTACCGATGTCCCCTCAGCCTGAGTAAGCAAGACGGTAAATGGGGCCTGAAGGTCAGTAACAAATCCTGGGTATTCGTGGGTTTTTACGTTGACGCCTTGGTAGGGAGTTTTACTTGGAAATACTTCCACATAGTCTTCGCCCAATTCAAACGTAACCCCAACCATATCCATGAATTTCCAGAATACTTTCAGGTGATCGGGTCGAATTCCGGTGACTTTGAGGTTACTTTGGGTAAGAGCTCCCAGGATTGCAAAGGTTCCCGCCTCCAAGCGATCTGGAATATTGGTGATCTCTACATCGGACAACGATTCCACTCCCTCGACGGTAATTTCTGGAGTTCCATCACCAGTTATTTTGGCTCCGGCTGCCCGAAGCATATCACATAGAGTAGTCACTTCTGGCTCAAGTGCTGCATTATAAATCGTTGTAGTTCCAGCCGCTCGAGTGGCGGCCATAACCAAAAGCTCGGTACTGGTGTGAGAAATCCACTTAAAGACATAGTCAATTGCCTGGAGTCGGTCTCCTTTGAGCTTGAACACATAGGCTTCGGGTTCTTCGATAACTTCGGCTCCCATCATCGATAACGACTCAAGAGTCATATCAATTGGCCGACGTCCAATGGCATCTCCTCCGGGATGAGGAAAGGTGACCTCTCCAAATCGAGCCAAAAGTGGTGCAATAAACAAGAACGAAGCCCGCATCTTGGTGGCCAATTCAAACGGGATCTCTGAGGAAGAAACTCCGGTAGTATCAATTCGGTACGAATGATGATCTACCCGTTCGACTTCGGCCCCGACGGCTTCTAAAATTTCTACCATGTACCGAATATCCTCGATATCAGGAATATTATGCAAGGTTACGACTCCGTCTATCAATAGACTAGCCGGAAGGAGTTTGATAGCTGAGTTCTTAGCCCCGTAGACTGGAATTTCACCAGATTTCCCGAACTGTTCTCCTTTGATTGTAAAGTAATCCATATTCTGTCGTTAGTCTTGTTGTTTCAAAAGTGCGGTAATTTGCTCAGTATCATTCCAAGCCTCACGTCTGCCGTTGGCTCGGATGATACTGTTCTCACTTCCCTTTCCAGTAATAATAATCACATCGTCAGGTCCTGCTAATTCGAGAGCTTTTTTGAAGGCCTCCTTGCGAGACAAGATACGGAAGGCGTTGGTTCCTTCTGTCTTGCCAGCTTGAGTTACTCCCGCAAACACTGTATCAATAATTGTCTGGGGATCTTCGTCATAGGGATCCTCATCGGTAACAATTACTGCGTCATTCATTTTGGCTGCAATCTCTCCCATTGGACCTCGTTTCCAGGTATCGCGCCCCCCTCCACACGATCCAAGAACCGCAATTGTTTTTCCTCCAGACGGGAGAATGTGCTCAACAACCGTTTGATAGACCTTTTC
>CAJXTH010000090.1 GCA_913060955.1 uncultured bacterium
CCTTCGCTACCGGCAGTGCTACTTTGAATGCAGACATCACGATCGCTGGCTACCCGCTTCACGGTTTGCTCGGAGGGTTAAATGTAAGCCGAGGAAGCATCTCGTCCCTAAAAGGACTGCAGGGCGATGAGACCAGCATCCAGATTTCAGCGCCGGTGCAGCCCGGCAACAGCGGTGGCCCTGCGATTGATCGCTTTGGGGGAGTTGTAGGAGTCGTGGTCTCGAAGCTCGACACTGTGGCGCTTGCAAACGCGACTGGTGACATAGCGCAAAACGTGAACTTTGCCATTCGCGGATCCGTCGCAAAGGTATTTCTTTCATCGAATGACATCCCGTATCTCGACATCAGGCAAAGCTACCAACTCACCAGCAGTTTGTATCCCAAGCGCATGAAGCTTCTTCGCATGACGCCTCCCAACACCCCAGATATCCCCCACCGGAAAGTCCCGCAACACCTCACTCACCTGCTCACCAGAACGCAAAAACACCACCCCACTCTCAGACTTTTTCGCCAGCTTATTCGCCACCTTGGCAAGCGTCTTGGTAGACCCCAGCCCAATAGATACCGGAATCCCCACATACTTCCAGACCGACGCCCGAATCCGCTTCGCATACATCTCCATCTCCTCTTCAGGAAGATACCCATCCAGTCGAATAAACGCCTCATCGATCGAGTACACCTCCACCTGCGGACAGATCTTTTTCAAGACATTCATCACTCGGCGAGACATATCTCCATACAAGGCATAGTTGGAAGAAAAGACCTGCACTCCCCCCTCTTCCAGCTGAGTCTTGTACTTAAAATACGGAGCCCCCATCGGCACCCCCATCTCCTTCACCTCGTTCGTCCGAGCCACCACACACCCATCGTTATTTGAGAGCACCGCTATCGGAGTATCCCGAAGCGACGGGTCAAAAACCCGCTCACACGACGCATAAAAATTATTACAATCAATTAGTCCAAACACCTTTTTCATATCTTTTAGTATACGACAAAACACCTCCTATTTCGAGAAACTATAAAGTTTTATACATAAAGAAAAAAGCCGCCTCCATACCTGATACCCGGGTACGTACTGAGACGGCAGAGGATCGCTCCCCACACTTGTAACTTAGTACATTTCTCTTCTCACGTCAATTGGAACACAAGGAAACCAAATACTTTCATTAAGTCTTACAAATCTTATCTTGTATCAAAGATCAGGAACTTCTATAAAGTCTTTCAAAATTTGCTATGAGAAAGCGCAGGGCGAGGAGGAATACACATTAGTATTTCGACGAACCCGCAGCGCAGCGAATAGTGAATTTTGGGAGACGACTAGAGGTTCTATTCAGAGCGGAGAGCTTTAACCGGATCAAGCCTCGCCGCCTTAAACGCAGGATACAGTCCCGCCAAAACACCAACAATGATGCTCGCACCGACAATATAAAGAGTTGTCATAAGATCAAAGCTAAAGAACGATTCTACCGTAAATCCATTGTCTATCAAAGCATCTACAATAAACGGATCAGAGATAAGCATCCCAAGGTACACAATAGCCAGTCCAAGAGCTCCCCCGATAAACCCAATAGTTCCAGATTGGATGAGAAATACCACGAGTATCTGTCTGGCTGAAGCACCCATAGCTTTGATGATACCAATTTCTTTAGTTTGCTCGTAGATACTCATCACCATCGTATTCATGATGCCGATGGAGGCAACGAGTGCTGAGACTACACCAAAGACAACAAGCACCAGCGTGAAGGCCCCCAAAATTTGATCTAAAAATCCAAGAATATCATCTGCGGTAAAGATCCCCCCAAAATTATACTCATCCTCAAGAAACTGACGGACATCTGTAACTTGCTCGTCAGAAGCAGCCTGAATACGAACCATATCGTATCCGACCTCATCAACGAATTCTTGAGAGTCAGTGAACCCACCAATCTCCGCCAGAATCTCCAAAGAACGATCCAACCCCATAATCAAATCATTTCTATCCTGACCAGGATCAAATACTCCTTTCACAGTAAATTCATATCTACGGTCAAGAGATTCCTTTGTTTTTACAGTCCCAAAGGTAGATGCTTGGGCTGTTGTCAGGACAACCTGCTTTCCAATCAACTCCGCTGGATCATCAACCCCATAGTAGTCAGCAAAAATATATCCTAAGTAAACCTCGTTACCTTCTGGGGGTGTCGGGTCACCCTGAAAATCAGTAAGGTACGTGTCATCTCCCCGTACTTCCCAGCCAGAAATAACCGATGGTGAGAGAGGTCGATCATACCCTTCAACAGTACCCTCAAGAGAATTTATCACGGTCATAGGCGTTACAGCAGAAACATCATTTCGTTCCCTAACCTGATCAATGAAAGTTCTATCAATAACACTCAATGGCTCAACATCTTCTTCATCTCCAGAACCTTCACCAGGATTGAGAAATGCGCCAACTGATGCGTTACTTACAAAGATCTCATTTGGTTTAAATTGCGATTGAAATGAGTTTTCGATCAACCTCTGAAGATCTTGCATTCCAAAAATTATTAACGATAGAAGCACCACTGAAATCGTTATTCCAAGACTTGTGAGTACTGTCCTGAGCTTACGTCGAAAGACGAGCTGAAGTGCATATTTAATCATATATTTTATATTATTTCTTCTCTTCTAACACCTCTCCATCTCGAAGGTAAATTTTATGCTCTAGAGATTCTACCAATTCAGAATCATGAGTCACGATGAGAAGAGTCATACCTTCTTCTTTATTTAGCTCCTTCAAAAGTTCCATGATCTCCTCTCCTGTTTTCGAATCAAGGTTTCCAGTCGGCTCATCAGCCAGGAGAATGCGTGGCCCCGCAATAAGTCCACGTGCAATAGCCACACGTTGCATCTGACCTCCAGAAAGCTCGTTTGGTTTATGATGCATTCGATCCCCAAGACCTACTCGACTGAGAAGATTCTTAGCTCGCTCAATTGACTGAGCTTTTGGCATTTGTTTCCCAAAGGTAATCGGAACAAGTACATTCTCAAGAACAGTAAGTGTCCCCAAAAGATTAAATTGCTGAAAGACTGTTCCGACCATTTTTCGACGGTAAATATTTTGATCATACTTTTTAATATCTTTTTGCTCGATGAGCACCTCCCCATCGTACTCCCGATCAAGCCCCCCAAGGATATTGAGGAGTGTAGACTTTCCAGATCCAGAAGTTCCCACGATTCCAATGACATCTCCTTCTGGAATTTGAAAATTGATATCTTTGAGAGCTGGAACCGGATTTTTGGTATTTTTCCGATACGTTTTGGAGAGTTTTTTAACCTGTATCATATGTGTATATTATTCCTCTAATTCTGAAATTGAAAGAATGAGATCTTTGATAGCTGCAGCATTGATTCCTTCAAACTCCAAGAGCTCGTCGGGCTTTCCGCTTCTCGGCATCTCATCAACTGATAGCCCATAGATTGGGCACTCTACTCCCTCAAGACCTGATCGTACCGCCTCAATCATCCCTCCGGCAAGTCCGTGATCTTCTACAAT
>CAJXTH010000091.1 GCA_913060955.1 uncultured bacterium
CGCTTCCAAAATTTCTGTTATGTAGTCCATGCGTACGTGAATTGGACTAGTGATTACTTCGAGATACCGGAGCATTTCTCCATTCCAATCGAGATCAAGGTCGGAACGCTTCCAATCCTCTGCAATGACTTCACGTTGATAACACCGAGAAAGAATCGTAGGCAGTAGCCGTCGGTACGAAGACACCAAAAGTATCCGGGAACTTGCATGCGGCTCTTCGATTGCTTTTAATAACGCATTTTGTCCTTCAACCCCCAGAAAATCGGTATCAAATAAAGCTACAATTTTTGTATCTCCTACCATAGGAGAACGGCTCAAAAAATCTCGTGCTTCGTGTACTTGAGCCAGTGAGACTCGGGTTTTCCCCTCCGGCCGTCGTATGATCAAACAATCTGGACTGTGCATTCCCTGAGACAAGGTATCCGTGATCACCTGTTCTACGATATGCTGTTGTCCTGATCCATGAGGACCATAGAGCAAGACTGTTTGAGGCAGGGTTCCGTTTGCAAGTCCTGAAACAAGTTCTTGGGTCAAGGCTGTCTTACTCATACTGAGCACTATACTCCGTGTACGCTCGTTCGATATATTCTTGTATCTGTCGGTCAAACTCTTCAGCGCTAAACTTCTCTGCTTGAGCTCGAATCGTTTCAGGGTCGTATCCAGACTCGTTTTCAAGCATTCGACGAACACCATCAGCAAGCAATTCAACAATCGGAGCATCAAAGAACTCTCCCGTTACCCCCTCGATTACTGTTTCGGTGGCTCCCCCATCTCGATAGGCAAGTACCGGTTTTCCCGCTGCCATAGCTTCAACTGGAGCAATTCCAAAGTCATCAGATCCGGCAAACACAAATCCTCGACACCGCTGATAATAATCAACAACTTCTTCGTCAGTAAGGAATCCGGTAAACGTGACATTAGAAGCAGCCATTTTTTCTAACCGTTTTCTCTCGGGACCATCACCGACAACCACCAATGGTAATCCAAGTTTATTAAAGGCTTCCACCGCAATATCTATCCGCTTGTACGGCGTAAGCTGAGACACAATCAAAAAGAATCCATCATTCTCTCGAGTTGGAGTTATTCGAGCAACATCAACCGGAGGATAAATAACTTCTGAATCTCGCCGATAAAACTTCTGAATTCGCTTTTGTGTTGTCTGAGAGTTGGCAATAAAGTAGTCCACTCGGTCAGCTGCTTGTCGATCCCATTGCCGGAGATAATGCGCAACTAGATTGATTCCAAAATTCATAATTCCACCTTTGCGTTGATCTTTGCGATAACTATGAAACACATCCCAAACAAAAGTCGATGGCGCATGACAATAGCAGACATGCATTGTCTGAGGCTTGATTATCACTCCTTTGGCAAACGAGTTGGAGCTCGAAATCACCAGTCGGTGCTTGGAAAGATCAAAAGCCTCTACTGCAGAAGGACACAACGGAGCCAAAAATTTAACTCTCTTCTGTAAAAACCGTGGAAATCGCTGCAAGAAACTGGTCTTGACTCGAGACCGAGGAAATACCGAGCCGGTCTTTTGTTCAGAATAGAGCAAGGTATAAATTGGAGCCTCCGGAAAAAGATGTGCAATACGAGCAAGTACACGCTCCGCTCCTCCGAGTCGAGTCAGATATTCATGAACAAGAACTGGTTTTCTGTTTTCCATAGTTGTGTGTTAAACCGGTAGATTTCCAAGCTCACCATCCAGAACGGTCGGGTTCATCCCCTTGATTTCATCGGCGTAAGAAATTTCAGGCACCGGATTCAACAGGAAAATATCTTTTTCAATTCCAAAGGCATATCCCATTTCAACCAAGGTGTTTCCTCCAACATATCCTGGAATGTCGTTCTTCTCTTGGTTCCAGACCAAGATCGCATCTGACTCGGCAATCTTTTTGAAGTGTTTCTGGATCAAGATCCCTTTTTGAGTCCGGATTTCTTCGTCGGACATAGTCGAATAATCCATGGACTCAGAAAGATCAGGAACAAAAACCTTGACTCCTTTTGCTTCCAGAACCTCCTTTGCTTCCAAAAATTCGTGTTTGAATTTCATAGAACCACAAATAGTCACGACCTTCTGATCTTTTTTCTTGACCATTGGGAAGGCCGTTGTCTCTCGGATTGGCTTTTCCATCAATACACTGAAGACTCGTTCTGAGAAACCAAATCCACAGGTTGGCGGCATTCCGTACTCCAAAGCCTCCACAAAATCATAGTCAGGCATCATAGCCTCCTCATCTCCTGCATCTCGCAAAGCTTGCTGCTCCTCGAACCGATTTAACTGGTCCACTGGATCATTCAGCTCAGCGTATCCGTTACACAACTCTGATCCATAGGCGATCAACTGACATCGTAAGGTATTCTTTGGATTCTCCGGATCTCGCTTGGCAAGTGGTGAAAGTTCTACCGGCACATCAATCAGCCACACAGGCTCGATACATTTTGGTCGAGCAGTTTTCTTATAAATCAAATCTACGAGTCGTCCGTATCCATCTGATTCATCGTATTTGAGCCCAAGCTCATCAGCAAGTCCTCGTAATTTTTCAACCGTGTCATACTCCTGAAGTTTGATTCCGGCGTAGTGTTCTACAAATTCATAATACGGCAGGCGTGGCCACTCTTTTGACCAATCTACCACCTGCCCATTTTTGGTAAGTTCGAGTGTTCCAAACGTTTCTCGGATCATGTGCTTAAATAACTCTTCAGAAAAACTCACCAGTTGATCAAAATCTGAATAAGCCCAGTAGTACTCAAGCTGAAGGTACTCCTGCAGATGCTCGTCATCAATCCCTTCGTTTCGGAAGTTCTTATCAATATCAAAAACTTTTTCGTACCCTCCTACAATATATCGCTTCAAATATAGCTCTGAGCTAATTCGCAAGAAATAATCTTCGTCCAGAGCGTGGTGATGTGTCACAAACGGCTCAGCCTCAGCTCCTCCCGTAGTGTGCTCCATGGTTGGGGCTTGAACCTCCAAGAATCCGTGACTCTTCATAAATTCTCGTCCCGATCCCCAGAATCGAGATTTCATCTCAAACATCTCCCGAACTTCAGGATGGAGTTTCATATCCACATACCGCTTTCGGTACTTTTGCTCGATATCATCAAGCTTTTCCGGAAGTGACCGAAGAGCTTTGGTCAAAATCGTATACTCAGTTGCAAACAAACTTGCTTCACCTCGCCGAGATCGCTCGAGTGTTCCGGTAACTTGAATATAGTCCCCTTTATCAAACAGCTGTTTAAAATCATCGAAGGTCAAAGGCGCACTCTCGAGCAAATCTTTCTTGAATACAAACTGGAATCCTTCTGGAAGAGACTCGTCTTCCATAGTCGTAAATCCAATTTTTCCCGACAACCGCAGAGCTTTAATCCGTCCAGCTAAAGTTACTGATTGTCCTTCGAG
>CAJXTH010000092.1 GCA_913060955.1 uncultured bacterium
ATAAATAGGAATACGCTCACCTTCTAGTGCTGACCTGATGGCCTCACCGATTCCTCCCGCCTCTCCGTGATCTTCAACGGTAATCAAGGTAGATGTCTCTCGGGCGGCTTCGGTCAATGTCGCAAGATCAATTGGTTTGATACTGTAAAGGTCAATAACCCGGACATGAATTCCTTGTTCTTGTAACATTTCGTAGGCCTCAATTGCTTGATGGAGAGTGACTCCTGCTCCAATAATCGTCACCAGATCTCGCTCGGAACGACGGAGTACTTTGGATCCTCCGATTACAAATTCTTCGGACTCCTCGTACAGTACCGGGGTATCCATTCGAGTGGTACGCATATAGGAAATTCCGGTATGCTGATACATTTTATCAGCCAGCTTCAGAGTAGATACAGCGTCAGACGGATAGACAACCACCGAATCTAACAATGATCGAAACATGGATATATCTTCTAATCCCATCTGAGAAGAACCATCCTCACCAATTGAAACACCCGCATGGGATCCTACAAAGGCAATGTTTGCCTCGCTATATTGGCCCATCCGGATTTGATCATAGGCTCGAGAAAAGAAGGCGGCAAAGGTCGAGACAAACGGCTTTTTCCCTCGCCGGGCAAGACCCGTTGCGACTCCTACCATATTTTGTTCAGCAATATACATTTCAAAAAATCGACCAGGATCAACTTCCTTGATCTCGGCTGAATAGGTTGAGTTGGATACCTCAGCATCTAAGGCTACCAGATTTGCATACCCCGAGGACAATACTTTGAGAGCCTGTCCGTATGCCTTTCGTGTAGCCAACAATTGACCACGCTCATACCGAGGATATAGATCCGCGTTTCCAGTCAAATCTGGAGCAGGAAGTTGCCCCTCTTCTGGGGTGGCAAATTGTCCGCGCAACGATCGATCTACTTCTCCAATTTCAGCGTAGGCCTTGGTAGCATCTTCTTCTGATAAGGCTTTCCCGTGCCAACCGTCTTTATTTTCTACAAATGAGATTCCTTTTCCTTTCAAGGTTTTGGCAAGCACAACTGTTGGCTGAGTTCGACTCTGAAGTTGGCTCAACATAGATTGAATCTCTTCCCAATCGTGTCCATCTATTTCAACAACAGACCACCCAAAGGCTTCAAATTTGGCTCGATAATGAGCAAGGTCATGGCCAACCATAGTCTCTCCTCGCTGTCCCAATCTATTTACATCCACAATTGCGACCAGATTATCGAGATCGTACTCTCGAGCAGAATCCAAGGCCTCCCACACAGAACCCTCAGCAAGTTCACTATCTCCTAACAGTACATATGTCGTGTACGGAAGCTTATCTAAATATTTGGCATTGATTGCCATTCCAACCCCAATCGAGAGCCCCTGACCTAAAGAACCCGTAGCCGCTTCCGTGTAGTCAAATCGCATGGTTGGGTGACCTTCCAGAACAGAGTCAAACTGTCGCAAGGTTAGGAGCTGTTCAGGGGAAACAGCACCGGCTGCCACCCAAAGAGCATAATATAACGGAGAGGCATGACCTTTTGAAAATATGAGACGGTCGTTATTAGGGTTTTCTGGATCATCAAGATCGTATCGAAATAAACCGGAGAAAAGCAACCCGACCATCAAATCTGTGGCAGAAAGTGATGATGAGGGGTGCCCCGATCCAGCAGCTGTTGTCGATTCAACAATCCAAGTTCGTACTAATCGGGCTAATTCTTGCAACTGCGGTGTATTCATACTGGTTAGTTATCTTGTTCTATGCGCTTGATTTTATCCAATCGGCGAATATGTCGGGGATCATCTGAAGTAAGCGTATTCATATACTCTTCCATCAATCGAACCAATTTAAATTCATCAAAAGTATCTGCCGCTAAGCACAGAATATTCATATGGTTGTGAGCCCGTGCCAACTCAACCTCCTCTGCGGTATGACACACGGCGGCTCTCGCTCCATCAACTTTGTTGGCGGCAATAGCCATGCCATGACCCGATCCACAAATCAACACTCCTAATGCCATAGGATCAGCGGCAACTGCTTGCGCTACTGGTTCTGCATAATCTGGGTAATCATCCTGAGGATCTTCATCAGTATTTCCCATATCTTCAAAAGGAACCCGTTTGGAAACGCAAAACTGGAGCGTCGCCTGACGCAAATACCACCCTCGATGATCGCCTCCAACATAGATCTTGGAAAGACCTTCTTCTAAATATTTCGGATCATAACGCATATGTTTTGGCAACTAGATTATTACAATGAGCAAGATAAGAGGTAATCAATGTTCGATAGATAGCTTTCAAATCAGACATGTCATAGAGTCCCGAATCCGGAGATCCTGCTCGGTACGCCATGTCAATGATATTTCTGAGATCATGATCGAGAACTACGTAGCGGATTCCCTTTTCCGATACCCGCATTAGGGCTTGTTCAGAGATTCCCGTTACTTCACGATACGGGTGTTTTGCCAATACTTTCGAATTTGGTATCCAGCTTGAGCCAAGCGAGGCACCATGCAAACACAGCATAGATCCTGTTTTGAGGGAGCTTGCGTGCAAAAAATCTTCATTGAGTTGTTTTTTACCGGACTTCTTCCAGTCTGACACCACTCCTTCAGGAACCATTACTCCCAGAGCATCGACACGGGTATCCGCAACAAGTCGCTTGAGGTCAAACTCGGTCGCAAAAGCACTCTTCCAGGCACCATCTCGAAATTCACCAACAACTGCCTCCAGATAGGCATCCATTCCATGTGCAAGTCGAGACAAATAGGCAAGCATTTCTGGAGCCTTCGACTTCCACTTGATAACATTTACTTGAACATAGGAACATCCTGCAAGTAGAGCCATCCGAACCTGAGGTTCTGAACCATCAGAATAATATCCAATTCCAACAACTGCTCCTCGAGCTTCGATATACTCAGCCAAATAGCGAACGCGCTCATCAAGCAACGCTCCACCTAACCGGTCATCCAATATAATCATCAACGGAGTGGAAGTCTCACTAGATACATCAATCCAGGCTTCTGCCTCGAGCAAAGACCCTACTCGAACCATGAGTCCCAGAGCCTGCTGCTGTCGAATCTGTTGCGTGAATCGCATGATATTCGTAACCATACTACGATTGTAATAATTTCAATGCTTGACGAACTTGATCTCCCAAATCTTTATCCGAATCAATTTCGGATAATACTCGCTGAATCTGAGACGGCTTATATCCGAGAGATTCCAAAGCATCCTGAAGATCAGAAGAGTTTTCGGTAGGAGCAATGTCTGAGGCTTCTCCAGCACCGACCTTTTCTTTGAGTTCCAGAATGATTCGCTCTGCCGTTTTCTTCCCGATTCCAGAAACCTGAGTAAGCACCCCGACATTTTCTGTTCGGATCGCATAGGCAATTTCCTCTG
>CAJXTH010000093.1 GCA_913060955.1 uncultured bacterium
AGAAATCTACTTAGTAATCCGCCACGTTCACGTTGAAACAGCATTCATCATTTACTACGAACTATTTCGTAGTTTTTTCTTTTTGGGGATTTATTGTGCTATACTAGGTGAGTAGAGTTCAATGCAGTGCATATGAATGACGATACCTTCCCTGGCGATGCTCCAGTCCATACAATAGCTGAGCTGGAAGCTCGCATTGAAAAATTAGGAAGGGGAGCTAGAAAAGATCCAAGCAGGTTGGCCGAATTGCAAAGCATTCGGCAGAATCTCGCAGACGCCCGTAAGGCGTTCAATACAATAGTTGAGCTGGAAGTTCTCATGGCACAATTAGGAAGAGAAGCTAGAAAAAATCCAAGCAGGTTAGCCGAATTGCAAAGGATTCGGCAGAACCTCGTAGACGCCCGTAAGGCGCTCAATGGTGAATAGGTAAGGGCTCTAACACACAACTGATGAATCTGGCCAAGTGTTTTTGGCCGGATTTTTTATTGAGCGACTTTCTTGAGTGCTTCTATCTCATCGCGGAGCTCGGAGGCGCGTTCGAAATTGAGGTTCGTGGCGGCTTCTTGCATCTGTTTGGTTAGTTCTTGGATGACAAATTCGGTCTCTTCTGGGGCCAGAGATTCGAGTTTTTTCTTACGTAATTCGGCTTTTTTATCTACGACAATTTCTTGACGGATGTCTTTTTTGATCCCTTGAGGGGTGATATTGTGTTTTTGATTGAAATCTTGCTGAATGGCTCGTCGTCGATCTGTCTCATCAATGGCAGCTTGCATGGATTTGGTGATCTTGTCCGCATACAAAGTCACTCGTCCTTCTACATGTCGGGCTGCTCGCCCGATGGTTTGGATGAGGGATGTTTCGTTTCGGAGGAATCCTTCTTTGTCGGCATCAAGAATAGCTACCAAAGATACCTCCGGAAGATCCAGTCCCTCTCGAAGGAGGTTAATTCCGATCAATACGTCATATTCTCCTTCTCGGAGTTTAGCTAGGATTTTCGGTCGCTCCAGGGTGTCAATTTCAGAGTGGAGGTAGGCTGCTTTGATATTCTCATCTTTCATGTACTCCGAAATGTCCTCTGCCATGCGTTTGGTAAGGGTTGTGATGAGGACGCGTTGCCCTGCGGCAATGGTTGTGTGGATTTCTGAAATAACGTCTTGGATCTGGTTTTCGGTCGGTTTGATCGTGATTTTGGGTTCCAAAAGGCCAGTCGGTCGAATAATCTGTTGGGCAATGTTCGGATGAGGGACTTTGAGGCCACGAACGTCAGCAATGGACCTGACATCGCCATCCGTAGATTGGGAAAGCTCGTATTCTCCTGGGGTGGCGGAAACGTAGACGGCGTGAGGGATTTTTTCCTCAAATTCGTGGAACCGAAGTGGGCGGTTATCTGCGGCCGAGGGGAGTCGGAATCCAAATTCAATCAGGTTACGTTTTCGGGCGGCGTCTCCGTTATACATACCTCTAACCTGGGGAAGAGTAATATGAGACTCATCTACCAGCATCAAGAAGTCTGGGTCTGCTGCCTGAAAATAATCAATTAGTGTATAATGAGGTTCTCCAGGTTTTCGGCCGGCCAGGTAGCGAGAATAGTTCTCGATTCCTTTGGTGAAGCCAACTTCCTTGAGCATCTCAAGGTCATAGTTGACCCGTTCTTCAATGCGTTGAGCTTCCAAAAGTTTGTTGCGATCTTTGAAGTATTTGACTCGCTCGGTGAGCTCTTGTTCGACCAACGGAATCATGGCGTCAATTTTGTGACGAGAGGAAATCCAGTGGGTGGCAGGGAAAATTCGATATCCATCCAAGTATTTGGCGGGTAATTGCTGGAGGATAGTATCTTTGTACTCGTTGTAGCTAATAGACTCGATGGTGTTTCCCCAAAAGCTAATTTTGAGAATACGTTGGTATCCGGGTTCGTGGATCTCTACGACGTCTCCTTTGACTCGAAAGCACCCTGGTTTGAAGTCGATGTCGTTGCGGGTGTACTGGATTTTGACCAGTTCTCGGATAAGTTCATCTCGGGTGATTTGTTGCCCGACCTCAATAATTGCCGACATGTTTCCATAGTCTTCGGGGGATCCAATACCATAGATACACGAAACAGATGAGATAATAATGGTATCAGGACGAGATAAAATAGCCTGGGTGGCCGCGTGACGGAGTCGCTCGACCTGGTCGTTAATCATGGACTCTTTTTCAATGTAGGTGTCCGAAGTGGGGAGATAAGATTCTGGTTGATAGTAATCGTAGTAGGAGACAAAGTAGTGAACGGCGTTGTTGGGGAAAAATTCCCGGAACTCCTGATACAGCTGAGCGGCCAGGGTTTTGTTGTGGGAAATGATAAGAGTTGGTTTTTGGACGTTTTGGATGGTGGAGGCCATAGAAAATGTCTTTCCTGAACCGGTTACTCCAAGGAGAGTTTGGTGTTTTTCGTGGCGCGCAAAACCAGCGGTGAGCGACTGGATAGCAGTTGGCTGGTCACCTTGGGGCGTGTAATTTGACTTGAGTTCAAACAATGGGTTGGCCATGAAAAATGAGAATCAATCTCTTATAGTATACAGGAAAACAATGAGTGTTGTAATACGTAAATACCTGGTATAATGGAAATAATGATAAATAAAAATGTATTATGGCAGATAAAAAACGAGTCTTAGTTGTCGAAGATGATATGTTTCTTCGAGAGCTGTGTATGGTCAAACTCGAGAAATCAGGTTACCAGGTGGACGCTGCTCCCGACGGTCAAACTGGAGTAGACTATCTTACTTCACGAGAATATGATGTTGTGTTGCTCGACATCATGCTTCCTGAAAAGGATGGGTTTGAGGTTCTCGAAGAGTACTCAAAATCTAAGAAAGAAGGAAAGCAACCCCAGATTATCATGCTTACTAATTTGAGTGAAAAGGAACAGGTCGACAAAGCGCTCAAGATGGGAGCTACCGACTACATTATCAAGGCCCACTATTCACCGACCGAGATTGTAACCAAGGTGAATGAACTATTGGGACAATAACCTTACATTGCTATGAACCAATTACAAACCTGGTGGCAGGCGCGGACCAAACAACAGCGATACGCAATTATTGCAGGAGCTGTGTTGGTTGTAGGTGCTGTAGGACTTGGGTCCGCTATGGCCTTGACCAGCGGAGGTGACTCATCTGAGACAGCAGACTCAGGATCTACTTCAATCTTCCGGAGGGGAGAGCTTCCTGGAAGCGAAGACAAGTCAGACGACTTACCAGAAAATATTTCTCCGTTTT
>CAJXTH010000094.1 GCA_913060955.1 uncultured bacterium
GTTGGGTAGATCTCAAACACTATGACTTTGTCTTTATCGCCATTCATGGAGCCTACGGAGAAGATGGGAAAATTCAAGCAATTTTGGAGGGCTTAGATATACCGTTTAACGGTCCAGGATCCCGGTCTAGTGCGATGGCTATGGATAAGCTCCTTACCCAACAACTCCTGGTAGAAGCCGGAATTTTAGTTCCACAAACGATGGTACTGACCTCAGATGATCGAGAGAGCTTTGATACCTCTATTGTGGAGTATCCATGCGTGATAAAGCCGAATCAATCAGGCTCAAGTGTGGGAGTAACAATTGTAGAATCGGTAGATCACGTAGAGCAGGCTCTGGATACTGCTTTTCATGAAGATGACACAATTATGATCCAGGAATACGTGGCTGGACAAGAACTGACCTGTGGAATTATCAAAAACCAAGGAGCAGAATCACTCTATGAACTTCCTCCAGTAGAGATCCTTACCGATCAAGGATTCTTTGATTATCATAATAAATACCAGTCAGAGGAAACTCAAGAAATCTGCCCGGCAGAAGTATCTCCAGAACTGACCACTCAGATGCAAGACCTCGCTCTCAGAGTACACGAGATCCTTGGCTGTGATGGGCTCACTCGAACAGACTTTCGGTATAATCCTGAAACCGGAAAACTGTATGTACTCGAAATCAACACCATCCCCGGACAAACTGAGGCAAGCCTGTGTCCTAAAGAAGCCAAAGCCATTGGAAAATCTTTTGCTGAGTTTATCAAAGACCAGATTGAACTCGGAATACACGCTCACAACAAATAGTTATGTTTGTACTTACCGGAAACGCCGGAAAATTTACCGAAATTCAACTCATTTTCCCAGAAGCAATTCAGATGGACGTTGACCTTCCCGAAATTCAATCACTGGATCCCCAAGAAATTATTGAGTTCAAACTCATGGAAGCCAGTCAGATCAAAGAGGGCGCGTTTATGGTAGAAGATACCAGTCTGTTTTGCGATGGCCTCAATGGACTTCCTGGACCACTCATCAAATGGTTTTTGAAGAAATTATCACTAGAGCAGATCGTTGAGAAAGTAGGGGAGAATTCAGCTGCTCAAGCAGTTACCACCGTAGGCTATCGAACCGAAACCGGAGAAATGATCTATGCTACTGGAGAAGTCGCGGGGACAATTGTATCACCCCGAGGAGACCAAGGATTTGGATGGGACATGATTTTTCAACCAGAAGGGAGCGATACAACCTTTGGAGAGATGGACAGAGTAGAGAAAACCCAGTATAGTATGCGAAGAATTGCCCTTGAGAATTTAAAAGGACTCTTACAGTAGTAAGAGTCCCAATCTATCAGACGTTATAAGGATCGCTGGCTTATTTTACGGCTCTTTCCCAGAACCCCAGAACTTATCCCAAGTACTCACACGATCTGAGTTGTAGCTAGTGGTTTCAGCACGAGCACTGAGATCGGATGAGGATGGAGAATCAGCCCCTTTATTGCTCGCACGCTCAGGCATCCAGCCGGAGGACTGCATGTCGTCACGAGCAGTGTGACCAGCATCTACTGCTTCGGAGCGAGAAGCTCCTGTTTCGCCTTTTACAAAGTTCAACCAACCTTTGGACATCGGATTAACCTCCGTTTGAGTAAAATGAGCAGGTTGTTGTCATGAAACAAGCATATAATGAAGCTTGTTTGACTATACGATATATTATTATTATTATGTCAAGAGCTAATGTTTGGATTGTGGAAACTACTTTTGATAAAAATGCTTTGTGCAACCATATTTTGTATTCAGATACAATTAATATTGATACTAAGATTCGAAAGGCCATAGCCGACTCCTTTGATAAGGAGTATCAAATATGTCAAAGAGAAGAGGGAGGTGACTTTGATTGTTTACTTTATACGATTGAGGACATATACTGGGAGATTGAACATCAAGTATTGTTGAGTGTAGGAAAAAAGACGATTACATATAATCAGGTTCATCAGCTTGCATTTGATCACCTTCAGCCAGATCAATTTGAAATAATACTCTGGACGTACGGTCTTGGGGAAGCTAGAGGGAATCAGTGTGGGGTATCAAATCTTTTGAAACAGTTTCCAGAACAGGATATTTACTCTATAATTGATATATATTTTGCATTTGGAGAGATTCTATACACATCTCTAAGATCATAACTTATGCCAATCCGACCCGGTGACTATCTGAATCTGACGATTGAATCCATGAACCATGATGGATACGGTATTTCGCATACCGAGACAGGAAAAGCTGTCTGGGTGTTGAATGCTCTTCCAGGCGAGCAGGTTGTAGCACAGGTTATGAAACGGAAACGAGGAAAACTACTTGCCGAGGCAACCGAAATTATCAAGGCTTCGTCAGAGCGAGTAGAGCCTCGTGATCCTGGTTATTTATCAGGAGGGTCCTGGCAGATGATGAGCTTTTCGGCTGAAAAAGGGTACAAACAGCAGAGTTTAAAAAAACTATTTGCCAATTTCGATATGCCGTCGATCCGGCTGGTGTCAGACACTCGTGAATATGGATACCGAAATAAACTTGAGTTTAGTTTCTATGGAGATCGGGACACCGGAAGATTAGATTTAGCCTTTAGTCGGCGGGGAACCAAGCGAGGAAAGATTCCAGTTGGGGGAACGTACATGGCTCCAGAAGTCATGAATGAATCAGCTCGAGAACTCCGAGATGCTCTCAACGCCCGCAAGATATCCCGAGATCAGGTGAAGTTCTTGCAAGTTCGGTACTCGTATCATACCGATACGGTTACTCTCTATCTGTTTGTCAAAGATACCTCAATTGATTGGACGTGGGTACAAGATCTGATTTCAGACAAGGTTGTCGGGATTGAGGTTATCTATTCTGAACCAAAATCTCCAGCAGCTGTCATGACTGAGGTTTTGCATGAGTTTGGAACTACGGAAGTGGTAGAGGCTCTCCTTTCGATGAAATTTTTCTATCCAGGACATGGATTCTTTCAGGTAAATCCGCCATTATTTGAAGATTGTCTTTCGGATATTCGAGAATATGTTGGATCGGTATCAGATACGCAAACTCGATTGGTAGATTTGTATGCTGGGGTAGGAGTGATTGGACTAGCTTGTGCTGGACAGATTGGTCGGGTAGTGGGAGTTGAGTTGTTTTCCGAATCTCGAGAATATG
>CAJXTH010000095.1 GCA_913060955.1 uncultured bacterium
AGTATTATTTCCATCATAAATAATATTAGCCCAGACTGAGTTAAATCTACTTGTTCCAGATGGATCCATACGATATACTCCATTGTCTGTGTCTATAAAGCTTCGAGCGGATACATTTCGTCCAAAAGTTGCATCATTATTTTCAAGGTTAATAGTAAGAGGCCATCTTCCACCTGTAGAACACCAACTAGGATTATCTACACCACAACCACGCAAGACGTAAAAGTTATTAGAGTTCACATGAATCATTGCAGACCGATGATCTGTATCCTGTAATCGTAACGTCGGGGCAGAGTTTCGTTGGGTTATTTGATTCAATCTACTTGAACCACTGGGATCAACATAATAGCTAGTATTTTGTGAATCATAAAAAAAAGGAGCTCTCAAGCTTGAATTGCTTTGAAAGTTCCCTTGTTTTACTTGGAAATTATTCCCTACATTTATTGGTTGGGGGGTATTTCCACTTGGAGGAGTTCCAAAGTTATCAGAAAAAGCTGCCACATTTTGGGTTACAATGAGGGGAAGCAGCATGATGAAAGCTGTTTTCCCAAGTTGGAGAATTTTGGACATGGAAGTAAAAATTAGTATTTGTATTTTCTCTAACATCAGTATATAACTTATATATAAACTCTTCAAGTAAATTATCCCCATGTTTGACCCGAACCAGATCGAAAAGAAATGGATCCAAAAGTGGGCTGACGGATATGTCTCCTACACCGCGGATCCCGAATCAACCAAAGATAAGAAGTACATCCTGGTTGAATTTCCCTTTCCCTCTGGAGCAGGTCTGCATGTTGGACACACCAAAAGTTACATGGCTCTGGATATTCGGGCTCGAAAATATCGAATGGAGGGCTACGATGTTATGTATCCCATGGGCTGGGACGCCTTTGGGCTTCCGACTGAACTCTATGCCTTGAAAAACGGAGTTCATCCGCGTGAAGCCACAGCAACCAATATCGCTCGATTCAAAGAACAGATGGCTCGACTGGGAGTTTCTTTTGACTGGTCTCGAGAGGTAAATACCACTGATCCGAAGTATTTCAAATGGACCCAGTGGATCTGGCTTCAGATGTTCAAAGAAGGACTTGCCTACCAAGACTCCACCCAAGTCTGGTGGTGTGAGGAACTTAAAACCGTCCTTGCTAACGAAGAGGTTATTGACGGGAAATCCGAACGAGGTGGCCACCCCTGTGAGCGACGACCACTGACTCAATGGATGCTTGCCATTACCAAATACGCAGATCGACTCGACGCTGACCTGGATGAGGTCGACTACTTGGATGTGATCAAAACCCAACAACGAAACTGGATCGGAAAGAGTACCGGGGCTCGAGTAACCTTTGCAATCCAGGACTCACCAGAAACCTTTGACATTTATACCACCCGGCCTGACACCCTGATGGGAGTGACCTATATGGTACTTGCTCCTGAACATGAGCTGGTCTCAAAGATCACTACATCCGAGAAACAAGCCCAGGTAACAGAATACATCGAGCAGACCAAGAAGAAGAGTGACCTGGATCGGCAACAGCAAAAGGAAAAGACCGGAGTATTCACCGGAGCCTACGCGGTACATCCTTTGACGGGAGAATCAGTACCTATTTGGATTGCCGACTACGTCCTTATGGGATATGGAACCGGAGCTATCATGGCGGTGCCTGCCCATGACGAGCGAGATATGGAATTTGCGCAAACGTTTGGTCTCGAAATCAAGCCAGTAGTAGACGTACCCGGAGAAGATATTGGAGCAAAAGCCGGTACCCTGATCAACTCAGGAGAATTTGATGGACTATCAGTATCCGAGGGAGCCAAAGCTATCATCCAAAAGCTTTCCGCAGCTGGAGTGGGAAAAGAGGAAACGCAATTCAAACTTCGAGACTGGGTATTTTCTCGACAGCGGTACTGGGGAGAGCCATTTCCGATCGTGTGGATAGCGGAGGATAGTTATCCACAACTTGGGGATATCTCAGAATATTGTCCACAAGAGCCGGTAACCCGAGTTCGAGACGGGAAAACTGAATATGCAGTAGCACTTCACCCAGAAGAACTGCCTCTGACCCTCCCCGAAGTAGAAACACTCGAGCCACAAGGACTCGGAGAAGGACCTCTTGCCCAAGCTACTGACTGGATTAACGTCTGGTACGATCTTGAGACCGGACGAACCCAGCCACAAACTGAACAGAAACCAGGAGAAACTTGGGTACCAGCTCAGCGAGAAACCGACACCATGCCAAACTGGGCTGGAAGTTCTTGGTATTTCCTCCGATACGTGGACCCAAACAACGACCAAGCTCTGGCAGATCCTGCCAAACTTGCCGATTGGATGCCAGTTGACCTCTATAACGGAGGAATGGAACACGTCACGCTTCACTTGCTGTACTCCCGATTCTGGCATAAATTCCTGTATGACATTGGGGTCGTCCCAACCAAGGAACCGTACAAACGGCGAATTTTCCACGGAATGATCCTGGCTGAAGGAGGAGTTAAAATGTCCAAATCCAAGGGAAATACCATCGATCCACTTGAAATGTGTGACTCATTTGGAGCCGACTCGCTTCGATGCTACATCATGTTTATGGGACCTTACGATGAGGCTATCGCCTGGGATACCAACGGACTTGTCGGATGTAATAGATTCCTGACCAAAGCCTATCACTGGGTCCATGACCTGGAGCAGGGAAGTGCGGTAGAAAATGAAGCAGACCTCGACCGCGACCTCCACGCCTTGATCAAGAAAATGACTGAAGATATTGACTCACAGAAGTTCAACACCTGCGTCAGCTCCATGATGGAATTTGTAAATACCTGGCAAGGAACCAACATTGGATCAGAGCGAATGAAGACCTTTGTGACACTCCTAGCCCCATTTGCCCCCCACCTTACCGAAGAACTGTGGGAAGTGCTCGGAGGAACAACCTCTGTACACATGGAATCTTGGCCAACCTACGACGAATCCAAGCTTGAAACCACCGAAGTAGACTACCAAGTCCACGTCAACGGGAAAATGCGAGCCATGATCACCGTCGGAAAAGACGCATCCGAAGAGGAGATCAAAACCCTTTCCTTAGAACAAAACGCCGTCACCCAACACACCG
>CAJXTH010000096.1 GCA_913060955.1 uncultured bacterium
AATTTTGACACCCTCCGAGATAAGATAGAGGAGACAGAGCTCCCCACTTCCCTACTCCACTCTCATATTTCTGAAAATTATCTTCAGGGGAAAATTAAAAAATATCGATTGCTTCTTGGAATTTCCCAGCCTGTTTCTGCTCACACGCTTCGACATGGATTTGCAACGTATTTGGCTGAATCTGGGGCAAACCCGGCTGCCTTAAAGGTCCTTTTAGGACATGAGTCCTTGGAGACTACTACCAAGTACGTTCACGCCTCGGATTCCTTTGCCGAGACTACTCACGAAAAGTATCATCCCTTGAAAAAGTAGTTCAACTATTTTTTGAGGAGAAGGGTCTTATATAGGGTAAGGGTTTCATCAACCATAGTAGACCATTGAAACTTTTTGGCCCGTTCCTTTCCTTTTTCTGAAAGTTCTTTTGCCTTGGCTAAGTTGTGTACCACCAATTCAATAGCTGAAGATAAGCCTTGCACGTCATAGGGAGATACAGCTAGTCCAGCATCACCCGTAACTTCTGGAAGACACGAAGAGTCGGAAACAATGCACGGAGTGCCAAAACTCATAGCTTCGATTGGAGGAATGCCAAATCCTTCATATAGGGAGACAAACACAAATGCTTGGGCATTTCGCATCAGAGCATATTTCTCATTATCAGATACAAATCCCGGCATAAATACCTCGTCTTGTAGCTGGTATTCTTGAATAAGTTCATCGATTCTGGTGTCGTAATTATGTCCCTTACCCCCAGCGATAACGAGTTTCAAGGGTGACTCTGCATGACGTGTTTTGTATGCATGAAAGGCTCGAATGAGGGTTGGAATGTTTTTGCGTGGCTGGAGACTTCCTAGGTAGACAATATAGTCATGGTTCAATATATTCGTTACTTGAGGTCCCAAATGAAGTACCTGAGGCATAGAAGAAATATACCCTCCGTTATAAATAGCGGTTACTTTGGTTGATGAAACTCCAAAAATGTTTTGGATAGAATGTTTCGCGTGTTTGGAAACAGTGAGAACATGATCCGATTTCCGAATTGCAAGTGGAATCAAGGTATTGAGAGCAGCTTTGTCTGACCATTTGATGTATTCTGGGACAAACTTCCAGGAAACATCGTGAATGGTAGTGATCAGTTTCGTTTTGCCCGGAAGATTGATGAGAGGGGTGATATACATCACGTGAAGTAGATCAATACTGTACTTGTGACATGCCTTAGGGAGGGCATACATGGTCCAGAGAAGCTTTGATTTGGGTCTCAGTACAAATACCCGCATATTGTCCGGTAAGTCTTTGAGGACTGGTACATCTCGCCAGGTTTCGGTATCAGTAAACAAGAAAAATTGGAAGTCAGATTTCCGCTCCCGATATCCTTTGATCAATTCAGTCATATAGACTTCATCTCCTGTCCGTTTCTTCCCTAATGTTCGTATATCGAGTCCAATATTCATATCTGTTTCTATTCAAATCCTCTGTTTTCATAATACCAGGCAAACACCTCTTTGGCTACTGGAATCGAAGTTAAGAACCCTTCGTCTCCTTTCTCAATCAACACCACAATCGATATCTGAGGATTCTCGTATGGCCCATACGCAGTAAACCAAGAGTTATTCAGTTCTGCTCCCGTTTGAGCTGTTCCGGTCTTTGCAGCAGTTGCGAAAGGAAGATCTTGAAGCAGATACCCAGTTCCGTCTGTTACTGTCTGACGCATCCCTTTTTGCACCTCCGATACAATCTCTGGTCGAAGAATGCTGTCCTGTAATACGACTGGTTCGTTTGGATTTCCGGTTTGTTTGGTTTCTGGATCATACGTAGTCCGGTACAGCCGAGGCTGGTAGAGAGTACCTCCATTTGCAATGCTATTGGTCGCGTTCAGAACCTGCAGCGGAGTTGCAGCCATTCCTCCTTGACCAATGGACACATTGTAGGTGTCTCCCAGTACCCAACCTTCTCCAATCACTGATTCTTTCCAGGCTGGGTCTGCTACAATACCAGAGCGTTCACCAGGGATATCTATCCGAGTTGGTGCTCCAAATCCAAACCTGCGATACCAATCAGCAATACCATTAATTCCCAACCCTCGACGCCCTTCAGCACCACCTCCGAATGTGTAGAAATACACGTTGACCGAATCAGCAATTGCTTTATAAAAATCACTCGTACCGTGGATCTTCCAATCGGGAAATATCGTTGGCTGATCAGGATTAAAAGGGTTCGGAACAATAAGACGGCCGTCTGGATCATTAATTGTATCTGAAGTATTCACTACTCCTTCTTGGAGGAATGCACCTGCCAACAGGGGTTTTACGGTTGATGCTGGGGCAAATTCTCCTGCGATAGCTCGATTCAACAAAGGATTGGCGGGGTTATCCAGAAGAGTTTGATAGTCGGATTGGCTAATACCTCCAATAAATAAGTTATTATCAAAACTTGGCAGAGACGACATAGCAAGAACCTCTCCATTTTGGGGATTCATGACGATTCCAGTAGCCCGATCCAAGTCTCGTTCATCCAGTACTCGCTGCAAGCTGTCTTGGAGAACTTTTTGGAGATCAGAGTCAATACTGAGTTGAATACTCGTACCCGGTTCAGAAGGCCTGACTGTTTGAATTTCTGATCCTATTCTCGTCTTGAGACCGTATTCACCTTTGAGTACAGACTCATACTGCCGTTCTATTCCCGTTTTTCCAATTTGGTCAGAACGGAGATACCGAGGGTTTTCTGCCAGATCTTGATCTGATAACTTTCCGGTATACCCAAGTACGTGAGAAAAATATACTGCGTCTTGATAGGTTCGAGTCCGATTTTCAACCAAATCAAAGCCAAGCAAAGAACCACCTTCAACTTGAAATAGCAAGGCTCGGTTCTTATTTAAGTTTTCCACAACAGTTACCTCAGAAGACTCTTCTTGAATCAGCCGATCTAACTCTTCTCGAGGGACTTCAAAGAGTGCGGAGGCCTTATCTAAGATATCATTTCGCTGAGATTCAGGTTCCGGTAGCTCACTTGGGTTGAGTACGACTTC
>CAJXTH010000097.1 GCA_913060955.1 uncultured bacterium
GAACGGCAGATGTTCGTGCCATTCAGTTTGCAATTAGTCAGTACCAAAAAGACAACAATGGGAACGTTCCGGATGGGATTGATACTACAGATAAAAATATCTGTCAGTCAGGATGTACCGAAACTCCCTCTCAGATAGATATTTCCTCGGAGCTTGAGCCCTATTTTGTGGATACGCTACCGGTAGACCCTTCTGAGACAGGTTCAGAACGTACCGGGTATCAAGTCCGCGTAACTACCGGGGGAACTATCATTGTATCCGCTCCAAACACTGAGAGAGGAGATATCATTAGTACTCAATAACACCCAAGATATGCCAGATCCAAACAAAGGAAACTTCAAGCCCGGAATGATTCGGTTTTTCTATATTCTTACTGGACTGTTCACTTTTCTCGTATATGGATCGGCGGCAATATTGCTGTGGCTACGGTCAACTAATCAGCTTGAGACCTTATATACGGATCAATTTATCGGAACACTCCTATTGATTATTCTCTGTTTAGTTGCTTTCGTCTGGTTTATTTTATATGGGCTCTATTTAAGTGTCATTAAGCCAACCTATCAGACATTTCTGGTAGTAGATACTGTTTTGAAGACGCAAATTGCCAAGAATGATTCTGATCAAGATTTACTGGCTTTACAAGAATATATTCATGGATCAGTAAAGTCGCTGTCCAAGGGGACTATTGGAAAATCGGTTGATGATGCTACAGAAAAATACCTGAAGAAAATTTCGGAAATGGCTGCTCAAAACAAACAATTGCAAGCCTCCAAGCAAGAGCTATCAGACGCTGTAGAAAACCTGCGACATAAGCAGGAGCAAGTAGCCCTTGAAAAAGCAAAATCAGAATCAATTTTAAACTCAATTCCGAATGGTGTGGTCGCATCAAGTCGAGATGGAAATATTTTCCTTGCCAATAAGGAAATGGAAAAGATTATCGGGATGTCGTCTGATGATCTATTCGGTAAATTCCTTGACCAGCTGATGCCAATGTGTGGAGACGAAGAAGAACAGACTTCGTGTGACGAGGTGCCAACGCAAAAAGCTCTCCAAGGGCAAGTTGCAGTACATGAGTTTACCTTTACCGTGCCGAAAACTAAACAGCGAATTACTCTGGAAAACACCGCATCTCCAATCTATCTCGACAATGAAATTATTGGAGCGGTAGATATTTTTCGAGATGTGACCAAAGAACGAGAAGTAGAACGTGCTCAGAAAGAATTTGTATCTCTGGCCTCTCATCAGCTCCGTACCCCGATCACTTCGATCAACTGGAACGCGGAAATGCTTGTCTCTGACCCTGAACTTCCTGAAATGTATCAAGAAACAGCACAGGAAATTTATCGGGAAAATCGACGTATGCAACGTCTCGTGAACTCTCTATTAAATGTTTCTCGAATCGACCTTGGAACACTTAAGTTTGTCCTAACCAACATTCAGATTAAAGATTTTGTGGATAACTTGATTAAGGCTTTACAGCATGACATTGAACAGAAAAATATTACCGTATCTACACGCATCGATGACGTTCAAGAGGTCATCAATGACTCAGCTCACCTGGATGTTGTGATTGGAAATTTGCTTTCAAATGCTGTTAAATATACCGGAGATGGAGGCACGGTATCTTTGCGTGCGTGTGAAGTCGAGCCAGGATGGGTTCAGATTGAAGTAGAAGATAACGGGTATGGAATCCCATTTGATCAACAGTCTCAAATCTTTGGTCGACTATTCCGCGCTTCTAACGCTAAGGAAAAAGAAACCGATGGAAACGGACTGGGATTATACCTTGTAAAAAAACTGGTAGAAGCAATGGGAGGTGAAGTCTGGTTTACTTCCGAAGAAGGAAAGGGGACAACATTTTTTGTAAAGATTCCTCAAGAGGTACAGGTTGTAGAGGATGCTGCTTGAGTGTGATATAATCAAGTAAGAAGCAAAACCAATAGACATACATGGCACAGAAGGTTCTTATAGTTGAAGATGAGAAGGCTATCTCTCGAGTGATGGAGCTCAAGATGAAACAAGCTGGATTCGAAGTGGAAGTTGCTGAGAATGGAGCAAAAGCAATCGAACGAACCCAGGAAGTTCAGTTTGACTGCGTCTTGCTTGATTTGATACTTCCGGAAAAAGATGGATTCCAGGTCTTGGAGGCCATTCGACAAACTCGACCTGATACCAAGGTGGTTGTCCTCACCAACCTCGGGCAGCCGGAGGATCGAGAACGTGTTATGGAACTTGGTGTGCTCGGATATTACGTGAAGTCAGAAATGTCTATTCATACACTCGTCCAAAAAATACAAGAACTTATTCAATCCTAACCTATGAAGGATGATGAAATTCTGAGTATATTGGTTGAAACTCAGTATATTACTGAAGACGACCGTAAAGATGCTCTTAAGAAAACCAACAACGATCCCGCACTCGCCCTGGACTCTCTGATTCAGCAGCAGATTTTGACTGATGATATTGTTGGGCAAGCTATTGCAGAACACCTCAAGGTTGAATATTACGACTTGAATACCTTTGTTCCACCAAAAGAACAGGTAATTAAAGTTCCTGAGCAGGCAGCCAAAGATCTTCGCTTGATTTTCTTTAAAGAACTCGATGATACGATTCAGGTCGCTTCTGATAATCCTACCGTACTTGCAGGGAATGCAAACTTGATTATTAAAAAGGAGGAAAAATCTGGTCTTCTGGGAGGAACGAAAGAAGTTACGCAAGAGCGGAATCTTCGTGCTGAATTAGAAAAAATCCTCCAAAAACCTGTTGTTTTTGGATACTCGTTGACAAAAGACATTGATAAAGTCTTGGGAAGTTACAAAGCATCTCTGTCTGCACGGTTCATTAAGATTATGGACAAGCTGGATCAAGTTGCTCCAGAAATCGTAGACGAGATTATTGCTGAGGCTGTTGAAGAAAAAGTATCAGATATTCACTTTGAACCTCAACCGAACAAACAGGTTCGAGTCCGATTCCGAATCGACGGAATGCTTCAGGAAGT
>CAJXTH010000098.1 GCA_913060955.1 uncultured bacterium
TGGTTCATAAAGTACTTGAAGCTTGGCTTGAATTTGACTCGAATTTCAGCTTTCTTTTCTGGCATACGCTTTCCGGTTCGAATTTGGACCGGAACTCCCTCCCACCGGAGATTATTGACGTAGGCAGTCATATCAACATAGGTTTCTGTTTGAGAATTAGGATCCACTCCTTCTTCGTCCAGATACCCAACCATCCCATCGGCAGCAACATACTGACCGACGAAAACGTCCTGACAGTTGATGGGAGCAAGTGAAGTTAACACTTTTTGCTTTTCATCTCGGATGTATTCGGCCTCCATTTTTGCTGGGGGTTCCATCATCAGAAGCGCCATGACTTGCAAGATGTGATTTTGCAAAATATCTTTTACAATTCCGGTTTGGTCAAAGTAAGCTGCTCGAGAACCGATTCCCTTTTCCTCCAAGACTGAAATCTCAATCGACTCCACATATCGATTGTTCAACAGGGGTTCAAAGATGGAATTTCCAAACCTGAGTGCCAAAATATTTTGGACGGTTTCTTTCCCGAGATAGTGATCAATTCGATAGATTTCAGATTCATCAAACGACTGCCGTAATAGATCATTCAGATCTCGTGCAGTCTGTAAATTTTCCCCGAATGGTTTTTCAATAACAACCCGTACGTTGCATCGATTATACTGATTCTTGAGTGCATCAATACAATGCGTAACTTTTGCAAAACCCTGGGGAGGAATCGCTAAATAAATTACAAATACGTCTTCTGAACTTGCCGCCATGTCGTTCATGGCAGAAGCCAGACACATACTATCCTCATAATCAAACGCTCGATACGTGACCAGCTCTAAAAATTCGTCAATGCGATCAAAGGGCTTTCCAGTCAAAGATTGCTTGACCATAGCCCGGAAGTCTTGGTCTGATCGCTCCGATCGAGCAACCCCCAAGAACTGAAAGTCATCTGGCAGTTCTCCTGTCAGAAATAAATCATATAATGCCGGATACAACTTGGTCTGAGCCAAATCTCCAGTAGCTCCAAACAAGGTAAAAAAAGTTTTCATACAGTCGTAGTTAATTCATTCGGTCACATCTCGCTCATCGAGAGTATTAGAGCCCCAGCTCTTCATCAGAAAAGTCCTCGGTAGAAAACTCAGCATCCAGGGCGTTTAATTCGGCTTCAATCGCATCTACCTGAGCTTGGACGTCTACTTCTCCACTCTCATCGGTGAGGGGTGTCTCGTCAATTCCTTGGACAGGATCACTTGCTGTAGTTGATCCAGATTGTTCAGTTGTAGTTACTTCTGCGGTATCATCTGCTGGTTCAGGTGCCCATACTACCGCTGCTACAAAGAAGATTGATCCAAAGACTAAGAGTAACACTACGGCAATCAAAACCGCTACCGTAGATTTTGCGTGATTGTTTGAATCCATAAGTGCCATATGATTATTCTTGGGTAGTTAATGATTGGGCGAGTTCACGTACTGCCGGAATGATAGTTCCTCGAACATAGGTCTTGATCTCCTGTCCTTGAAGAGCTAAGTCAGCCACTTCTTGTCGAGTAACAGTCAGGTTTGAGAAAAATTCAGAGTCAGTTTCCGAACAGGTCACTGCGATGCTTGAATTGACGCTGGCTGCGTACTCATCGTAGGAGGTCAAAAGAGCGAGTTCTTTTTGTTCGAGCTCGGCCAAATACTGCTCCACCTCGGTGGTATCCACTCCTTGAGCTTGCAGTTCAGCAACCATGTCAGCAATTCGCTGCCGGATCTTTTGATATACTTCTCGTCGCTGTTCTGCTCGCGCCTGATATCGCTCTCGCAAAGATTCCAATCGAGCTTCTACCAGCTCACACCGTCGTTCGATCCGCAACGAAATCTCTTCTGCCCGAAGTTCTGTTCGCTCTACTCGTTCTTGCAGACGAGACTCGGTAGCAGCAGCGCGTTCTTGAACTCGTTCTGCTTGATTTTGAACTCGCTCAGCCTGGAGTTCTACACGGTCTGTTTGAGCATTGATGCGTTGGTTTTGCGCTTCGATTCGCTGATCAAGAGTTGTTGTAGGCGTCTCCACCGGTTCTACAGCTGTTGGCCGAACGTTGACAGTTGCCGCGCTCACGGGAAGGACAACACCAGCACACAGACTGACCACTGTTGCCGATACGATGAGTTGTTTCATACGATTTGGTATTTAGTTAGCCTTATTATACCACCTCTGTTAGACTCCCAGCAACTCCCGGAGTTCATCTGTTGCCTCCCACTTTGGGGAAAAGGTAACCTCGATTTGAATATCTTTGGGATTGAGTTTCTGTAACTCCTGGGTAAGTTCTTGTTTCATCCGCTCTCCAAAGGGACACAGCGGCGTGGTATAGGTCATCAAAATATAAATCTTGTCATCCTCTACTCGAGTCTCATAAATCAACCCCAGAGTATAAATATCCAAGGTAATTTCTGGATCGTTCACCTGCCTGCAGGCCTGAATCACTTGTTCGTTGGTAATCATAATGTTTCAAATCCATCAACTTGTATTTGCTCGGCAAGACTCTGATCACCAGAAGCAACCAAGGCTCCAGATTTCAAAACATGCACTCGATCCGGAGGGAACTCTGCCAAAAGCGAAGCATAGTGAGTAATAATTACAAACGTCATCCCATCTTCTCGCAGCCGTTTCATCTGACTGGCAAGGAGTTTAATCCCGTCTACATCCAGTCCCGAGTCTGGCTCATCCAAAATCGCAAGCTTCGGCCGGAGAACTGCCAGCTGGAGAAGTTCCAATCGCTTCTTTTCTCCACCCGAGAATCCGTCATGGACATGCCGTCGCAAAAAATCTCGCGAAATGCCCAAGGCATCGACCTCAGCATGAACAAGCTTTTGAAAGGCTAAGAGAGATTCTGTTCCACCGAGAGCCTTGTAAGCATTTTTGAGGAGGGTCATAACCGTCACTCCTTTCACTGCAGGCGGGTGTTGCATAGAAAGAAAGATTCCCGCTTGGGCTCGTTTGTGAACTGGAAGGTCTAAGAGGGAAAC
>CAJXTH010000099.1 GCA_913060955.1 uncultured bacterium
TGGTTCGGCTACCGATCTATTGGGATCGATGAGAAGAGGTGGAATCAGAATATTCTTTTCAAGAAGTCTGGGATCAGATAAAAATTCTTCAGCGAGCTGGAGTGGGGATAGTTCCGGTTGTGGGATATCGAAATCCTCGCTGGCCAGAACGGCACGGGCCAAATTGGTTACAGAAGTATACTCAATCGGAGTTTGAACAACGGGTTCTCGATTGGGTGGAGCGTTGTGTGCGAGAATTTCAATCTGTTTCAAATATTATTGCTTGGCAGGTGGAAAATGAACCATTTGATAATCATTGGGGAGAGGCTGGGTTTGATGTTCGACCGGTCTACTCTCGGGCAATCGATACAATTCGGTCTATGGATCCTCGTCCTTGTTTGGTGAGTTATGGGTTTCAGCCCTGGAAAAATAACTTTGGAGACAAAGACCTCCCAGAAGACATTGTAGGATTAGACGTATATACCAAGATTGGTCAGAAAATCCTGGGGGTGCCGATGTATCCAGATAACTTTTTGGTTCCATTTGCTGATCAGCGGTTGGAGCATGCAGTAGCTCGGCTTAAACGGGTAGAGAAAGAAGTTTGGATTACCGAGCTCCAGGCAGAACCTTGGGACTGTGTAGATGGAGCACTTTCCGACCGGAAGCTGTGGGAACGAACTATCCATCCAAAAAGATTCGCACGGAACATACAGCACGCCTCTCGCCCTGGAGTATCAGCTATCTGTATTTGGGGTGTGGAGTGGTGGTACACTCTGGATACTGCAACCCGGCAAGCATTTTTGGCTCAATTGTGAGATAATATATACAAGTAATCATAAAACTATGAAATCAACTGTTATCGGCGGAATTATCTTGGCGATATTTGCTGGAGGAGGTTATTGGGTGTATCAGTATTTGAATCCTGAAGATGTAGTTGTAGATGAAGAAATTCCTACCATTTCCGAGTCAGAACAAGAGTTGCCTCAGGGAGTCTTGGGGATGCCGGACGAGGACTTGGAGGGAGATGGCGTAGCTGTGTCGCTTCCCGCAGATGGACAGACTCCAACAGCGGTAGAGCTCCAGACCGAGTCAGCCTTTCAGCAAGGGGATTCCACCTACACCATTGATGGCGACTTGATTGTGACCCAATCGGGAGATGGTCGATCGCTTGCTTTTGCTGATTTTTCAGTAACGGCTGGACCGGATCTCTTTGTGTATTTGGTAAATACCGCAGACACGTCCAACGAAGGAGTGAAAGCAGCGGTAGAAGCAGGAGAATTTGTAAATGTGGCAACGTTAAAAGGGAATGTCGGAAATCAGGTGTATCAGGTGCCAGCAGAAATTGACCTTGATGACTATACTGTGGTCAGTGTTTGGTGTAAACAATTTGGACGAAACTTTGGTCACGCGGTAATAGAATAACGCATGCAGAAGTATCTCAAAATCGGAATTCTTGTACTCCTCATTGCCGGGATTGTTTGGGCTCGACAGTCAGGACTCTTTACGGAGGATGCTGTTCGAGGATCAATCGAGGCAAATCCTGTCTTGGCACCGGTCATCTTTATTTTGATCTACATTGTGGCAACACTGTTCTTTCTTCCCGCAACTCCATTGAGCTTGATTGGAGGTGCAATCTTTGGAGCCTGGTTTGGGAGTGTCTATATTTTGATCGGAGCAACTCTGGGCGCGGTACTTGCCTTTCTCCTTGCTCGATTTGTACTTCGGGATTGGGTTGTTGCTAACGTATTGACTCGATTTCCTCAGGTTCAAAAATACGACACCCGTCTTGAGCAAAATGGTGTTGCAACTGTTATCTTTCTTCGCTTGATACCGTTGTTTCCGTTTAATGGGTTGAACTTTTTACTCGGAGTTACCAAGGTTCGTCTCTGGCAGTATGCCTTTGCCACGGCGATCGGAATTGTCCCGGGTGTAGTGGTCTTATCTTTTCTCGGGGGCGCTCTGGCTTCTCGGGATCCCTGGGCAATTACATTGGCAGTAGTGCTGTATGGGGGGCTAGCATCCATTGGAATTCTTTATAACAAATATAATACGCGTGCATCATGAAAACCTACGACATTATCGTAATCGGATCAGGAAGCGGAGGACTGAATATCGGAGTCTTTATGCATAAGGCTGGGTTTACCGTACTCATGATCGAAAAAGATCCTGATAATGTCGGAGGAGATTGCCTCAACACGGGGTGTGTTCCGTCTAAGGCTTTGATCCATATTGCCAAGCAAGTCCACGGTGGACGAGAGGCGCAAAAATTTGGAGTGAATCTGGGTGGGACGATCGACTGGGATTCCGTCAAAGAATACATTCGGTCAAAGCAAGATCATATCCGAGAGCATGAGAGTGTAGAGTACTTTCGATCACTTGGAATGGACGTTGTCGTAGGTGAGGCAAAGCTGGCCGGCGAACGAGTAGTCCAAGTAGATCAAGAACGATTCACGGCCAAAAAAATTGTTGTTGCTACCGGATCTACTCCCCGAAAATTAGATCTTCCCGGGATTGATCAGCTTGAGTACGGAGTAGGGTATTTGGATAGTGATTCTATTTGGAATCTGGAGAAGTTTCCTGAAAAGCTAGTGGTGATTGGCGGTGGTCCAATTGGACTCGAGCTGGGGCAAGCCATGCAACGATTGGGATCTGAAGTAACAGTAATCCAGAGAGAAGATATCTTTCTTCCCAAAGAAGATCCCGAGATCACGCCAATTTTGAAAGCTCAACTAGAATCTGAAGGAATGGTATTCAAGATGGGATCAAACCCGGTGGGAGTGCTTTCCAAAGATCATCTCAAAATTGATACTCCAGAGGGATCTGAAACACTTGAGTTCGATGCTCTTTTGGTAGCAATCGGGCGCGAGTTACGGGTTATCCAAGGAACCGAAACGGCCGGTGTTGAGCTAGATGAACGAGGACGTCTCAAAGTTGATCCGTATCTCCGGACTACCAACCCAGATATTATCGTTGCGGGAGATGTGGCGGGTGGATTTCAGTTTACCCACG
>CAJXTH010000100.1 GCA_913060955.1 uncultured bacterium
AGTTTGATTCGATTATGCTCATGATCGTGTACTCGTTACCACTTTCATCAATCACCTGCTGCGTTCTTTTAATTCCTGCCGTTGTTGGAATCATGGCCACCTTGATTTGACCTGCTCGATATCCTCCGGATACCTCCAATGAATCGGAGTCATTTTGAATATGTGCTGGCACTCCAGTCACGGCTTCGGTTCGTGTCTTCTTTTTTGTGGTCTCATTTGTTTCCCAATCGTGGAATGATAGGGTGTTAGTTTTGGGAAGTCCTGATGGTAGGCTCATAGGTGTACTCTCTGATATTGTTTCAAAATATTTATCGCCATGTCGAAGTCCTTCATCTGGTGGTCTTGGAATGAAGCGGAGTAATTCTCAAAGGATACCGTTCGGAGTTGCTTTCCTCCTTCTCGATTTTGATTCACTAATCCGGCCACGAGGATAGTTGCAGCTAGCTCGATATCTGCAGGTGGAGTTTCTGAGTATCCCCAATCTCCGGTAATACTCAAAGCTCTTTTTTGATCACTAAAATATCCATCAATCATTTCAATCGCATATTTGGGAGTGCTATTACTTGGAAAAAATACAAAATCGGAATCTTCTGTGATCACAGCTCCATCGTCTTGAACTTCGGAAGCTGAAAGCAAATCATCAATCATGATCACATCGCTGCCGTCTGTTTCAAACTTGCGAGTCTCGTTCGTCGACTCAAAACTTCGGCCGGTGAATTTGTCTATGAATGAATCGATCGAGGCAATCCATGAATTGACTCTTGAATCTCCAGCCGATTTAATCGAGGTATTAAGATATTCTTGAACTTTGAGTTTTGTTGTGTATGCCATAAGTCTTTTTGTCTTATTTTAGCATTTTATCTTTTTGAGGGGAACTGCGAACGGTTCTTGGTCTTGAAATATTTTTCCTCCCGGGCTGGTGTATGGGGTTCCTTCACAATAGGGGTCTGCCAAAATCTCGTAAGTCCCGGGGAGGTTGCCTTCTCCTGTCGTGATTGCTAATTCATATAATCCCGGAAGACTGTTTTGACTATCAAATTGCATGGAGTACGTTCCGAGAATCGTGTCTTGAATATTATCGGCCAAGCTGTACCCTCCAAATATCGAATCCTCTCGCTCGGTTTCCACCGAATAGTTACCGGAGATTGTGTTCTTAATATCTGAGGTTAGGCCGTACCCTCCGGGAAGGCTCCTTGTGTAATCAATTGTCGTTGAATACTCTCCAGAGATTTGTCCTTGCTCTTCTGTCGCTAGACCATACGCTCCTTCAATTGTAGCATTTCGCTCTTGTGTAATGCTATACACTCCCTGGATGGTCTGCTCTTGGTCTTGGGTCAATCCGTATGATCCCTCGATATTCTCAGCTTGATCTTGGGTTATTCCATACGTTCCGGGGAGGGTGTCGGTTTCTTCTTTTTGTAGTGAGTAACTTCCACCGATTGATTCAGATTGCTCTTCTTCCACCTCCAGCTCGTATGATCCAGAAATTGAACCGCTTGAGATCTTTTCGATTGAATATGAACCATCAATCATCTGGAAGATTGAAAGCTCCAAAGAATAAAATCCCGGTACTTGCGAGACTTGGTCTTGGGTTAGGTTGTACCCTCCGAGTAGCGATTGAGTAGCTTCCGTCTTCAGTCCGTACTCTCCGTTGATGGTTGCAATCAAATCAACAGACAAAGAATAAGCTCCGCTCAGTTGCTCTTGAGTCTCGGTCTGCAATGAGTAGGCTCCGGTAATTTGGAATTCTTTTTGTTCTGTTAATCCGTATGATCCTTGGAGGCTGTCTTGCTCTTCCAGGATCAAACCATAAAATCCAGTTATTGTATTTTCCGTATCCTTTGCTAGTCCGTAAGTTCCGGTAATGGATCCCGTCTGATCTTGAGCCAATCCGTACGATCCCGAGATTGACTCGGTTTGCTCTTGCTCTGTTACTGGATTAGAGTATGTGATTCGCATCTCTACGTAATCTACAAGCGCAATAGCTCCTCCAGGAGCAAAAGGAGGTTTAAAAAAATGCGGCAATATGATCAGGCCAAAATTTGTAGCATTTATCTCGCCTGGGGAAATCGAAGAATAATTCCACAAGTTGTCATCTGCGCCAAAACTGTCCAACCTTGGATTCGATAAACTCCATTCTTGTCCATTTCCCAGACCCTCTACATGGTAATTCCCGTCTACAACAAGACGAGGATAAACACCATCAACCGCTGGACTAACATGATCGTATACAATTGTAAGGCCAGTAGTTTGGTCATATTGACGTTTTATTCTTGCCTCAATCCCAAGGATTATTGCGGTTGCTGGAATGTTGAAGCCAAAGCTCGTTAGCTGGATTGCTTCAGACACTGTGCCGTTCGAAGAGCCTCCCTCACTAACAAAAGCTTCAAGTCCGCCATCATCATTGTCTTCGGCTGCCGCTAGGTTGTTCCAAGCATTTCCTCCAAAAACATCTACACTCGTCGCCGTCTGACCAACTCTCCACTCGGTCGTAACAATTGGCAGATCTAATTCATATACTCCCTCAATAGTATTTTCTTTGGCATCAATAAATGAGTACCCACCTTCTATTGAATCGGCAACACTGTTTGTTATTTCAAGTTCATATCCTCCTGTTATCGAGGCAGTCTGTGTTTGTTCGCTACCTTCATTCGAACTCGGACATGACGAAAGCTGATTGTCATACCATCGGAACTCTCCCGTCGACCCACCCGACCAGTTGCCACTCGGCTCACCGTTGACGTTCGAATTTCCACCTGTGAGAAACATTCCCGATGCTCCACCAGCCCATCTACCGTTCTCAATTGACGATCCTCCATCAATGAATGATTCCCCTTTGAACACTCCATCGATCCAGAGACGACCACGCCCAGGGTTGATTTGAATTTCCCATACCACGGTATGAGTCAGTCCGTCAGCTGGAAAGTCGGTAATATCGACGAAAACTGCACCCGTACTAGTGTTCGGCGGTTGATTACAAC
>CAJXTH010000101.1 GCA_913060955.1 uncultured bacterium
TTCCGGAGTCTTGGTTTGGTGAGCCACTCCCCCCGCGTGTCGAAAAGCAGCACACGACGAGCTCGAATCATCGATCAGATGACAGATACTGGGTTCAACACCGTACTTTTCCATAACATCCGTAAAATATTTCCCATTCTGATCTGGTTTATGAATCCCAATAGTATACGAATTATGAATCTCATCAAAGGTCTCTTCGAGTTCCGGATGAGCTGGAATTGTGAATCGATCAAAGCTATCCATATTTCCGGTTGCCATAATTAGATAATATCGATTTTTCAGGGTTCGCAAGGCAGTTTGGATCTCGGGATTGATATCAATTTCCCGACAGTCTCGCTCGAAAATGGGAAATAACTCGGAACGAGGAATGTCTAACTCCCGCTCAATCAGATCATGAATATCTTCGGAGGTGTATTTTCCCAACATCCATTCCCGGACCAATTGAGGATCTCGACGGAAGATTAACTCTTCAATATCAGCCAGCCTACTGTGAAGCTGATGACTGGGATCCAAAAGCGACGACCAAAACGGAAGATATGATTGCACGCCATTAAAATCGACAAACAGAATTGGTTTCATATAAATTTCTTATCTAATCCTAGTGTAGCACAACCTAGACCAAAGCTTGAAAAAGCGCTACAATACAGGGGTATAAGCATAATAGTTGTTGTATGAACACACTAGATACCCAACGACATACCGGAGCCCATATCCTGGCTGCGGCTGTCTACGACATGTTCCCAGAAGCTCAGTTCGGTGTAGGTCCTACAACAACTACAGGATTTTACTACGACATGCTCCTCCCTCGAACCTTGATTCCTGAGGATTTGGAGCTTTTGGAAGCCAAGATGAAAGAACTCATCAAGGCCAACTTGCCAGTCGAACGAGCCGAAATGCCAATCGACGAGGCTATTGACCATTTCAAAGCAGCTGGACAAGACTTAAAAGTTGAGCTGTTGGCAGATCTCAAAGCTCACGGAACCACCAACTTTGGTGAGATTTATGGTGATGAAGAGGATGCCCATGATCACGAAGAAGTCCAAACCGTTTCGGTCTATAAGATCGGGAAATTTGTTGATCTCTGTCGTGGACCACACGTTGAGTCAACCGGAAAAATCAATCCGCAAGCCATTAAACTCGATAAAATCTCAGCTGCCTACTTCCGCGGAGATCAGTCTCGACAATCCTTGCAGCGAGTCTACGGACTCCAGTTTGGAGACAAAAAAGAACTCAAGACATTCCTCCACAACCGAGAAGAAGCCAAAAAGAGAGACCACCGAGTCTTGGGGCCTCAGATGAAAATCTTTACCATTTCCGAACTTGTTGGATCTGGATTGGTTCTCTGGCAACCAAACGGAGCCCTTCTTCGGGATCTATTGAAAAAATATCTCTGGCAACTTCACCAAGACAAAGGATACGTACAAGTTGAGACACCTCACCTTGCCAAGATTGACCTGTATAAGACTTCTGGTCATTACGAGCACTACAAAGAAAACTTCCAGGTCAAAGGAAAGGATGAAGACTTCATGGTAAAACCTATGAACTGTCCTCACCACATGCAGATTTTTGATGACAACCAATTCTCCTACCGGGATCTTCCTATCCGATACTTTGAACCTGCAATTGTATATCGAGATGAAAAATCTGGGCAACTTTCTGGACTGTCTCGAGTGAGATCCATTACCCAAGACGATGGACACTTGTTTGTCCGAGAAGACCAAATTGAAGATGAAGTTCAAGTAATTGCATCGATCATCAAAGAGTTCTGGAAAAACTTTGACATGCTGGACGGATTCTGGGTTTCTCTTTCCGTTCGTGGAGAAGACAAGTCAGAATTTCTTGGATCAGATGAAGTCTGGACCAAAGCGGAAACTGCCCTGGAAAATGCTGCCAAAGTAGCTGAACTTCCCTACAAGCGAATCGAGGGAGAAGCAGCCTTTTATGGGCCAAAACTTGACTTCATGTTCAAAGACGTGATGGATCGAGAATGGCAACTCGCAACCATTCAGTGTGACTTTACCCTCCCAGAACGATTCAATCTTTCCTACATCGATGAGAACGGTGACAAGCAGCGGCCGGTCGTTATTCACCGAGCAATCTCGGGATCTCTCGAGCGATTTATTGGACTCTTGATCGAAAATACCGCAGGACGATTCCCATTCTGGATTGCTCCAGAACAAGTCAGAATCTTGACTGTCAATGACAGCGATGAGGTCATGACTTATGTATCCAAGGTTCAGGAAGTTTTGAACGAAGTTGTACTCTCACAACCACTCAAGTACAACGAAATTCGACACACACTAGACGAATCTGGAGAGTCTCTCGGAAAGAAAATCCGAACCGCTACCAAAGAAAAAGTCCCGGTTATGATTATCCTAGGAAACAAAGATGTCGACAACCAAACCGTCAGCATCCGAACCCAAGAGGGAGAGCAAACCATTCCTTTGACTGAGTTGTCCGAATTTTTGAAAGGATTGTAAAAATCTGACTGTAATATCATCCTCAGCTTGACTGAGGATCTTGTGATGGCGATACAGAGGTCGCCGCTACACCATAAACTCACTCCCTGAACTTTCAGATTTGAGTAAGATTCAAGGCGACAAGGAGCGATACGTTTGAGCACTATCGAGATAGTGTGAAAGAGTTCGCGACGAAGACAACGCAGAAGATTGCCAAATCTGGAAGTTCAGCTGGGACTTTTTTATTAATCTCGCCTCCGTTTCAAACAGATAAGATGCTCCATATGGGGAGTCCGAGGATAGAAATTATATCCTTTGGCAAATTTAATATCGTAAAGGTCTGCGAGTGATTCCAGATCCATAGCTTGGGTCTTTGGGTTACAGGAAAGATAGACAATATCTTCGGGCTGGAACTCGCGAATGGCTTTGATAATTTTTGGGTGAACTCCAGCTCGAGGAGGATCAATGAGAACAATGTCCGCTCCCACCAGTAC
>CAJXTH010000102.1 GCA_913060955.1 uncultured bacterium
TTTGCCTTTCGGCAAGGATCTCAAAGAAATACTAAAGGATCCTGTATATAAGCTACTCCTATTAATTCCGTTTGTCAACTTTTGATAAACGAAGTATATATTTAAATATATACTTCCTCACTTATAGTATTTTTTCACATACTCTCTCAAAGCAGGCTTTCAGTTGAGGGTGGATTTTTTCGTCTCTGTCGATCATTTCTTGGATTTGGGAGGTTGAGTAAAATCCCCCGTCTGCTACTTCTCCGTCGGTGAATGAAAATCCGTCGGAGGCTCGGGTGATAAAGGTTTTGATCAGTCGTTGATGACCGTCTTCTCCGGTGAAGACAAAGGTGTCTATTTCTTCCAGGGGTGTTTCGAGTCCAATTTCTTCTTGGAGTTCTCGGATGGCAGCTTGGTCGTGGGTTTCTCCTGATTGAACATGTCCTCCTGCTGAGGTGCAGTAGTATCCAGGCAAGAACGATTTGGTTTCGGCTCGTTGTTGGAGGTAAATATCTCCTGTTTCAGGATGGACTACAAAAATATGCACGATCCGATGGCACAATTTTTGGGCATAGATTTCTTCCTTTGGAGCTGAACCGAGGACGGTATCTGTATGGTCAACGATGTCTAGAATTTCGGGCATGCTTGTTTAAATTATGTTGATTATATTATATCAAAAAACCATCAGATATCTGATGGTTGGGGTCATTTAAGGTATGTTAAACTTTCTATTGTGCTGACTGATTCATCATCTGCTCATATTTTCGGTCAAGATCCCGCTGCTCTTGGTTAGCCTGTTTTGCCATACGGATCAAAAGATCTTTCCGCTCTTTATCTGTTCCAGACTCTAAAATTTCTCGAATTTCTTTTTTAGGTCGAGCTTGAAATAGTTGAGATAGCATTTGTTGAATTAGTCGCATATTTTCTTGCTTAACTCTTCTTCATTATATGATTGCCCAATGTATCGGTCAATAGATCCATTCCCCACAAAGAATGGTGGATGATATCTCGTTTCAGAATTATCCCGTTGGGTACTGTATGTTTTTTCTACTGGAAAGATTAACACTTGATCCTGAAAGTCCTGATTACTGCAAATTGCCTGAATTGTTTCGACTGACCCAATAAGTTTTTTGATGAAAATGTCTTTGGTAATTTTTCTTCGCTCCGGGAGCTCCTGCCATAAATATAGCAAGAGGTTTTTCCCCTGATGAATATCCTTGTATAATCTTTTTTGCAATATCTTTCCTATGCTTCTTAGCAAAAGTTATAGCTTTCTGATTTTGGTTATATTCTGACATTGAAGCTACGACTTACTATAAATATACTCTATGAATTACCGTGAAACTTTGCGGGTTTGGACAATGTCTCCGCTGTTGATGTCTGCGGCTTCGCCTTCTTGGATGATGGTGAAATTTTTGGCACGGAGAGTTTGCATCAGTTCTGGGGTTGCCTGAGTCATTTCTACTTTCAGGATCAGAGGAATTCCCAGGCTTTCGGCGAGTTCGAGATTTTGAAGGGAATACTTGTCTGGGATGTCGTCGATGACAATACCGATTCCGGCCTCGGCTAGGACTTGGACGAACTGGGCTTGAGCAGGAATGAGTTCTACATCTTCGATCAGTTCTATCCGAAGATATCCACTAGGGCAGGTTGAGGCAACTTGGATCATGTGATCGACAAGAGCTCGATCAAAGATCTCTGGGGAAACATTAAAGGAAATCGGATGGTCGGGATCACAGTCAATTCGATCAGCAACAGCTTTGGCAATCAGGAGGGTCAATGCTTGTTGGTCAGCGCGTGACATACTATAGAATAAATCTCGAGGAAAGGCTGTCACGTCTCCTTTCACTCGCAACAAAGCCTCGTAGCCAACCACATCTCCTCGCAAGTATTGTGGTTGGTACAACAAGTACCAGTCGTGATCATTGAATCGAATCATAGAAATGTATTATTCGTGATCGTGTTCATCTTCCATGGCATCTTGGTAGGTCTCATGGATGGTCCCTGCCGGATGCTCAGCTGGAGAATAGATTGAGTACAGTTTCAAGTCCTCTTCTCCAGTGTTCACAATATTGTGCCAGGTTCCGGCTGGGATAAAGATCGCCCAATCGTCTTCAACAGTCTGGTCGAGTTCGAACTGGTCTTTTTCGGGTCCCATCATAACTCGAGCGGTTCCTTGTTCAATTCGGAGGAATTGGTCAATGTGACCGTGTTTTTCCAGCCCGACTTCCCCACCTACAGGAATAGACATCACCGTCATCTGCAAATGCTTTCCGGTCCATTTGGCTGTTCGGAAGTTGGTATTTTTCTTGGTGAGATCTTCAATATCTACCACCCAAGGATTTGGTCCGTGATCTTTGGAATCAAAAGGCATGTAAGTTTTATTAATTCTTACCTCTATTATACGCCTGTTTGGAGAAAGTGTTAAATCAGATTCAACACACAAGATACTTTCGAGACCTATTTCTCCGATCGAACAATCCAACACCCTCCCTTATATGCTTTTTCACCGATCATAGCAGGATACAACTCAGAGCTGATTTCCGACATATTGAGAATTTCTTTTTGTTCTGTATTGAGTGCTTCAAAATTTTTTATTGGCTTAATGCGTTCAACATCTGTAAGTTCTTCAGGTGAAATAGCTCTCTCCATACTAAATAGTCTGGGGTCCTCAAAGGGTTCTTCCGGAGGTGATATCTCAGTGAGAAGTGAAAGATCTACCATTTTCTGATAAAGATATAGTGTAGAATAGCGATCTATTTCTGCATTAGAAATTTCCAACGATATCGACTTTTCTTTCGTCAAAAAGGTTTTCTATAAGTTTGCAAGCTGCCATATAATTATCGAAATTTTCCATATCAGGAAGGAAATCTATTAAAATATCGATATCGCTATTTGGATTATCTTCATTATGAACAAATGAACCAAAAACACCAATTTTATTAATACCGTACTTCTTTAGTTCGGATTT
>CAJXTH010000103.1 GCA_913060955.1 uncultured bacterium
CTGATTTTGTTACCAAAAACAATACTATCTTTAAACTCAATAAAACCTTAGAACAAGCTAGAAAAGATGGAAAAACTATTATTTTCGTAAATCTTGGATTTGCTCAAGATTACTCTGATCATCCTCAACATTCTCCTGTCCTCGGAGCTGCTGCGGCAAATGGTATCCTAAAACAAGGAACACCCAGTACAGAACTCCATCCAGACATCCGAACCAAACCATCTGATCTATTCATCACCAAAACTCGAGTCAGTGGATTTTCTTCACCCGAACTTGTGGAAACACTTCAAAACCACAATATAACTCATCTCGAAATTGCAGGCTTTGCCACAAATCTTGCTGTAGAATCAACCGTACGAGCAGCCCATGACCTTGACTTTACGGTCACGGTACGGGGAGATCTTTCAGGAGCAACGACTCAAAAAATCCATGAAGCTTCTCTTCTTAGTATGCAGCCATTCGCTGAGATCATCTCCTAATATAGTGCTCAGATTGAACCATTTTCTCTATTATTCTTTGAGTTCAACCAATCCTGTTCCCACAGGATGGGATTATCTCTGACGTATTGTTGCAAGATTTCTAGCTCCTGATCGTTCCGGATAATCCGATCATGGTAGGATTTCTGCCAGATTACTGGAAAGGAATCTGATGGTTGTGTAGCGGAACGCTTGCCGTTCCATGACCTTCGAAACTCTTCGTCACAATTCCATTGTTGTTTCATATGATGCCAGGATAACGATTTCCATTGGCCTATTACATCTGATATCAGTTTTTACTGATCCGTTCTGAATAATAGGTCCATTAAATCCAATAATCACATGGATATGGTTTGGCATGATTACCAAACTATCTTGAATAATACCAGGCCATCTATTGGGTAATTCGTTCCAAACCTTAGATACAATTTCTCCGGCTGGACTCAGATCAAATTTTTGCCCCTGTGACGTATCGTGGAACCGCAAGGGTTCCGCTACGAAAAAATGATCCTTGTTCTTGGTACACACCGTCACAAAATACCAATACCCTCCTCGGTAGAATTCTTCCGATAGTCTGTTATTCTTTCGCTTCACTGATCTCAGTCTTGTATTTGATTACCGCTCCGAGCAAGGCAAAGAATATCCACATAACCGCTGTCTGGCGCATAAGATTATCCCAAATACTCGACAGATAGACTACCAACACAATAAAGATCATGGCAATTCCCAGCAGGTCTTTTCGGTTTCGGGTAAGAGAAATCAGGGTAAAGAGCTTAGCTGCAATCATAAAAATAAACAGAAAGAACCCAATAAATCCCATTTCAACAAAGAACTTAATATAATCGTTGTGAACCTCAAGAGCCCCCAGACCGAGGCCTCGTACCTCTTCGGTCACCTGCTCTACAGTCCCAGTTCCAAATCCAGTCAGTGGCCGCTCCCATCCCTCCTGATACATGTCAGCCCAAATCTGTTGCCGCCAAAGAATAGAATCGCTTGGATCACCATCAAACAATCCCGCAACTCGATCGATAATAGGGATTTGCTCGAACCGAGGCCACCCAACAAATACATTTGACTCTAGCCAGATGTATCCTAGTGACGCAACAATCATAATCGGGACAGATACTGCTGAGACAACAATTGTCCGTCGAGGCCATCGAATCAGACTCACACCACCAATCAGCAAGGCAAATCCAATCCAGGCTCCTCGCGTATAGGTTGCAATCAGCAAGGTAGACAAGATAAGTCCATATACGATAAACAACAGTTGAGTCATAGATCCTCTCACCTTTTTTTCCAAGAACATATAGACCATCAAAGCAAGTACGATCAACAAGAAGTATCCCAGAACATTGGGGTGCCCAAACGTTCCTGCAATTCGATTTTCAAATCCTGGATTTGTATAGAGCCCATTTCCCGAGATCATCTCGTATACAGCAACTCCTCCTGGAATCAGCCCCGACAGAATAATAACCCAAATCAAGCGAAAAAAGTCATCCCGATCTTTGACAATCTCATACCCAGCAAAGTACATAATCACAAACGAGGTCACGCGGACAATCTCATTTATCGAAACTCCAAGATCAATTGACCCAATACTAAATACTCCGTGAGCAAGAACAAACAGAACCAGTGGCCAAAACAAAGGAATTTCCGTGGTGTTGTGCTTGGAACGAACCAAAATCCCCAGACTCAAAATGATCGAAATAATCGCAATCATTCCGGCAATGTTGATAGAAGGAAGCCCCGGAATCAAGGAAACCGCAAACGTTCCGAAAATATCGAGTGATGGTCGAACAAATAACAAAATATAAATAATCGATTCCAGAGAAATGGCCAATAACACTGTCCCCGTAATCACGGCTCCTAAAATAACTGCAAGCCCAATTCCAGCATCCGAAAACAAGATCAAGAACAGACTAAGGAGGCCGGTTCCTAATACAAACAGCGTAAATGGATCCCGGACATTCAGGGATTTCATAGATCTAAATCTGCAAAGTTATCAGTAACTTCGGGAAGTTCTTCCTCTTCGTACTCAACCGGCCGCGTCAAGGCATATCCAATCCCCACAAAGAACCCAAGTATTGCTCCGGCTATCAAGTTCAACACAATATTTGGCCGCCCAATTCCATCATAGAGATCAGGATTATCCACGGTATTAATATCAATATTTTCTCCAAAAAACTCGCGTGCCTGTTCGGTAAGTACGGTAACAATCGCAGCATTCATCGAAAGCGCTACATCAGATGACTCATGATAGGTATCAATCGAAACGAATCCACTTCCCTCAGCAGAAAGCAACCCATCCCGCCGATATTTTCGTCGTCGATCTTCGGTATCCTCCTGAGGGAACGAATCACGAATCGCGGTATCCTGAGCGGCAAACTTGCTAAAGAAAGTATCTGTATACGCAAGATCAATCAAGGTAGACACTCGCGTTTCCAGTCCTCGC
>CAJXTH010000104.1 GCA_913060955.1 uncultured bacterium
AAGTTATCATTGGTTCTAGAGAAATGGTGGGATCTGTACGAGACGAAGAACCATGGTATCGACATGTTATGGGTAGAGGCTTTAATATTATGGTCCAGATATTAGCAATCCCTGGTATTCTTGATACTCAGTGTGGATTTAAACTATTTAGTAAGCAGGCGGTGGCAGATATTTTTCCTCAGGTTACGCTGGGGCGCTGGGCTTTTGATATTGAAGTGTTGGCGCTGGCCAAGGCCAAGGGATATGCGTTGCATGAGTTCCCGGTCAAGTGGACGAATGATGATCGGTCTCACGTGAAGTTGGCAGATTATCTGCAGGTTCTGATGGATACCGTCAGGATTCGATGGAGGTTGTGGACAGGATTTTATAACTAACCAATACCTATGAAAACACAAAAACAGCATGAGTACCGGCAAGATCCAATCAGTAATGAGTGGGTTGTAGTGGCCGGAAAACGGCTCGATCGGCCGAATAACTTTAAGACGATTACTACTCCGGAAACCAAGACGGATTTGTCAGCTGTGGTAGATCCATTGCAGCCAATTGTAGAAGAACGGGCCGAGGATGAGGTGGTAAACATGGTTTTGCGTGATGCTGATGGAGTTGGGCAGGTGTATAACGTGATGAATAAATTTCCGTTAGTGTCAGGGGAGGGAACCTTTGATGATACTGACGAGGGGCCGTACCAGTCTTACTCTGGATATGGATCGCATGAGCTGTTTGTGTATCGGGAGGCTGACCAGCCGATCCGAGATTTTTCGGTCAAAAAGATGGACATGATGTTCGAGGCGTTCCAGAAGCGATCGCTCGAGGTCATGCATGATCGAACGATTCGGTATGTATTTGTGTTCCATAACCATGGAAAGCAAGCTGGAGCAACCTTGAAACACCCTCACTCCCAGTTGGTGGCCTCTCCTATTGTTCCTGATGGAGTAGAGCGAATGGTGGCTGGAGCGGAGCAGTATTATGTGTCGAACAAGCGATCTGTCTTTTCGAGTATTATCGATCATGAACGAGACAAGAGTACTCGAGTAGTTGCAGAAAATGATGATTTTATCGCTCTGGCTCCATATGCTTCGAAAACAGCCTTTGAAGTTGAGATTTTACCCAAGGAACATAAGCCTCAGTTTGCCTTTATAACTCCAGAGGAGCGATTGCAGTTAGCGGAGATGTATAAGCATGTCCTAGAGGCTCAGTACCGGGTATTGGGAGAGGTTGATTACAATATGTATATTTACACTGCTCCATGTGATGGGAAGGATTACCGATCGTTCCGATGGTTTGTCCGACTGAGTCCTCGGGTATCGATCTGGGGAGGATATGAATCGGGGGCAGATATGGATGTCTGTACGGTCTTTCCAGAAGATGCAGCCTCATTGCTGAGAGGAGATAAGAAGTAGTCGCTATGGCCGAGTTTTCCAAGCTACGTAAGGATATGCAACCTCGGGAGCGACTCCTTGCGCATGGGGCGGAAGATCTGGAGCTTCCTGAGCTCTTGGCAATTATTTTACGAACTGGATATAAGTCTGAAGACGTTATGGAACTTTCCCGGCGTCTTTTTTCTGACTATAGCTCCAAGGCGATTGTCGGCTACCAGCGGGTAGAAGATGTCATGGCGGACTTTGGGTTACCAAAAGTGAAGGCCTGTCAGGTGGTGGCCTGCTTTGAAATTGGTCGGAGGATGTTTCAGGAGTCGGAGAATTTAGTCCGGATGTCTGCTCCCGAGGAGGTTTGGAAATATGTTACCGATATGCATCGTATGAAAAAGGAATATTTACGAGGGTTATATTTGAATACAAAGCACCAGGTGATTCATGATGAAGTGCTTTCAATTGGGACGCTTGATCAGAGTCTGGCTCATCCGCGAGAGATCTTTGCTCCGGCCTTGATTCACGCTGCCTCAGCGATTATTTTGGTGCATAATCACCCATCTGGGGACCTTTCCCCGAGCGAGGCAGACCTTCAGCTTACCCGGCGGGTATCCGAGGTTGGTAGGCTCATGTCGGTGCCAGTTTTGGACCATATTATTGTTTCATGGAAAGGGTATAAAAGCCTTATTTAAGCCAAAATAATCATTTGTCAAAAATTGACAAATGATGTATACTAAGGGCGTTAACGCGTTGACAAAAGGTTTACGAAACAGAACTTTCCCGGTATAATTGCTGTATCTTTATAGATACAAAGCATGAATACAGAATCATCAAATACGAAGTCTACTTTTATCTCAGAGGTTCTGGATTTCCTAAAATCTCTGGCAATACTTCTGGTAATTTATCTGGTGATCAAAACCTATATTGCCCAGCCGTTTATTGTCAGAGGCCAGTCTATGGAAGAGAATTTCCAAGACGGAGACTATCTTGTTGTTGACGAATTGTCTTACCGATTTCGAGAGCCCAACCGAGGAGAAGTAGTGGTCTTTAATACCCGATTTATCTCTTCTACTTCGCGCGGCGAATTTTATATCAAACGATTGATTGGCCTACCCGGAGAACGAGTGGTGATTGACCGAACTGGAACGGTGCGAATCTTTTCTGATCAATTCCCTGATGGATTGACCCTAGAAGAGCCCTACCTTTCCCCTGGAACTGACACATTTGTTCCAGAAGTCGTGGATATTACCCTTGGCGAAGACGAATTCTTCGTGATGGGAGACAATCGAGACAACAGTTCGGATTCACGGGTGTGGGGAGCGCTTCCGTTAGACTATATAGTCGGTAAGCCGTTCGTCAGACTCTATCCACTGGGGGACCTGACCTTGTACACTCAAGAAACCTTTACCCAAATGGCAAAGTAAGAACGACTGAATCATGGCCAGAAAAGCACAAAAACTATTTACAAAAGATAATGGCCCATACGAGA
>CAJXTH010000105.1 GCA_913060955.1 uncultured bacterium
AGAACCCACTGAAGATACGGTCCGAAAGAAACCATTTCAACCAACTTCCCCGCAACAAGAACATTCAGGTTCACCGAAGAAACCTTCACCAAACCAACCTCTTGTACTCAAAGCTCCAAAACCAGTCAAACCCAATAACACGATTGACCTTAAGAATAACTCTAACCTGTAGCTCATGCTCCAATACAACATTCCTCAGTTTGTTGATTCCGAAGATAAGGTTGTCGGACCGATTACTATCCGACAGTTTGCTTATTTGGCTATTGGTGTAGTTATTCTAGGGTTCTTATGGGTTTTCAAACCCAATATACCCGTGTTCTTAGTGTTTGGAGTTCCAATTGCAGTTATTTCTTTTGCTCTGGCCTTCGTAAAGATCAACGGCCAGACGTTTATGACGTTTCTGACAAACATCCTCATCTACATCCTGAAACCAAGCTTATTTTTATGGTCTCGAGACATCAACCCAGACACAACCTCTGTTATTAAGGTAACGGTCCAAAAACGTTCGCTACGTCCCAAAAAGGTTTCCAATGAGTATAATCAATCTCGAGTAGATGAGATTGCCTGGACGCTCGACTCTTACGGACAAAAAACCGTTTCGCATCAGATTGATGACGAACAACCTGATGAATAAAAACAGAGATGACCTAGAACATCTCTGTTTCGTAGAGTCGGCGCCCTCGCCGACAAGTATAGAGCCCGTGAACCCGGATAGTTTCAGAATCCCCCTACTCTACGTCTTGCATTGCACGCTCAAATGGTGAGAGCTGGTCTTCAGTCTGTTGTGATTCATCAGTCTCACTTTCAATATCTGTAGAGATTGCATCAAAAGATGACTGAATTTCTTGGAGTTGTGTTTGGAATTCTTGAACATCTTCCGTAGGAGGATCAACTTGAATCTGAGATAGTTGACGAGCTACGTCTTTCCAACTATAAACGTACGCAATACCAATTATGATACAACCACACCCAAACAATACTCCCGCAACAATCTTTTTCTTCTTGGTGGTCATATCACTTCTTTCTACAATCCTGCTCGGCTAAATCCTGGACTTACGAGAAGAGTTCCATTGGAGATAACCACAATGGTTCCATCATTCATAACAAAGCTGTCATCGTAGTTAATAGATGATTCATCCAGTCCCCCTTCGATAGTCCATTCGATAATTTCTTGGGTACCCCAATCATATTTGTACAATATGTCGTCTTTCACATTATAAAATGCTCGTTCGGTATCTCGCCAGATAACTGTTTTAGGATCTACATCAAATGGAAGTGGAAGTAAAATATCTTCTTCTGCCTGAAGCTGATACAGGTATGATTCTCCATCAATCTCAACTACTCCAGCTGAGAGTCGCTCAGAAAAGTCAGCAGCAATATCCAGGCTTGCGCTTTCAATCAAGGTTTCTCGTTGATCGGCTGTACTGTATCGATACAGTTGGGTTGCAGTCCGATAATATACCGATCCTCGAGACAATTGCATCCATTGAATTCCTGGTCGATCTACGAGAGTTTGGGTGTTTTCTCCATTCCAGTCCATAACTCGAATTTCGGAATTGAGTCCAGATTGATTGGCAATATAATAGACTTTGTCAGATAGATCATCAATGACCGCATAATCAATATCAGCGTCTAACCGAATAGTCTGTTCGTTATCTCGATCCCAAGCAAAATAATTTCCTCCTTGCTTATAAACCACATACTTATCAAAAGAGGAATCATCAGTTATGAATACGTAATCTACTGCGCCTCCCGGAAGATCCAATGCTCCACTGCCAAAGCTTTCCGTAAAGAGCTCTGAAACAAAAATTTCTCCGGTACTTTGGTTTGCAAATCGAATAAAGCTCTCATTGGTCTCTCCCACCGAAATCACTCCCGTTTCCACTTCGGAGAACGCTGTAGTACTTGTAGTGTTTGAGTTCGTACCGGAATTAGAACTTGGCTGTCCTGAGTTGCTAGCAGTTGTATCTTGACTAGTTTGAGCTGATTCAAGCACCTCTTCGTCAGATTGAGGAGCCTGTCCAAAGAGTACATATACTCCCAGAGCAATGACAACAAATCCAACAATGGATACGGCTATAGTAATGTATTTTTGTTTTTGTTCCATAGAGTAGGTCTAGATTATGAGACTTTTGGTTTTCCGAAGAATGAAAGTACCATTCCTAATACTGCTATTATACCAAAGATTACCAATCCCCAGTAGCGGTCAGACATCAGAAACATTCGTTGTCCTTCTTGGTCAAGATTTGCGGCTAAATCTTTTTTGGACTCATTGATTACAAATCCTTTGGTCACAATCTGATCGCTGTTCAAATCATCAATCACGAGATCAATTGAGTATGCTGTGTTTGGATCAACTGATAATCTTAGAGCATTTCCCTCGTGATCAACCACAGTTCCGTTGACTCGGTAGGTGTACTGTAGTCGAGCATCCTGATTGAAGTTATCCGCTTCTCCGGAGATGACAATATCTTTGACTTCCTCAATTCGGAGAGAATCTTGATAATCCAGTGGAAGCCCGAGTGTTTCATCAAACAAGGTAAATCGAATCTCTGGAGCCTGAATTTCGATAGTTGTTGCTCCATAGTATTTGGTAAGGCCTGTTGAGCGATCTTGGATAACCACTTCAACATCATACGACTCACCTACGCCTTTAAATTCTCGAAAGGTAAGTTCAGGTGAGTCCTGGGCTACCTGTTCATCATCTACAGTCCAGTTCACCACACTATTTCCTCCAGAGTACTCTGTTGATAGAGTAATAACATCTCCTGCAGCTGGGTTCAATGGTCGATAGTCGATTGCAACTTTGTCAAATACCTCAATATCAAAGGTACCCTTCTTGGACTGAGA
>CAJXTH010000106.1 GCA_913060955.1 uncultured bacterium
TGCCTGCCCCATCGAGTGATAAATAAACACCAAGTCTCCCGGCTGCCAGGTTTTGATTACATTAATCGCCTGATAGTTGTGAACGCCATCCCAAGGAGTGACTCCTTCCTTGATAAGATCTGCCATGGAGTAAGTATCGGGATCTGTTTTTGCTAAAAAGTAGTTCATGATTTGTATCTATTAATATTCTCCCGTAAATCGCTGACACCCAAAGCACCCCTCGCAGCAGCATTGTTTGTACTCCAAGATGATTTGATCGAAGTTCCAATCTTTGAAGATTTCTGTTAGTTCCTGATGAGCTTTCTCGAGATCAATCTCGGCCTCAGCAAAGTCATGCCGGGCTTGGAATAGGTATTCTCCCGAGTCTCGGTGCTTGGTACGAATCCGAAAGCAGGTTTGCAAGAATTCTTGAACCTCACTTGAAATTGGATAGAGCTTGAGTCGATCTTTTAACTCACTTCCGGTAAGGGTTGGTCGGTTGGACATCGTTCGAATGTTAAATACTTTCCACTGAGTTCATTGTACGCAAAAGGTTCTTCTGATACAACACACTCAAATTGCTCTGACCAATCCGGGAAAATCGTATCTCCCTCGAACTCTTGGTCGAGAACGGTCAGATAAAGCCGATCTGCAAATCCAAGTGCCTCAGCATACACTCGACCTCCTCCAATCACAAAGACTTCCTCGGAGTCCAGCTCCGGCGCCAAGATCAGAGCCTCCATCAGCGAGTGAACCACCGTTACCCCCTCCGGTTGATAATCCTCTTGTGAGGTGATAACAATATTCTCTCGTCCAGGAAGTGGCCGTCCGATCGACTCAAATGTCTTCCGTCCCATGATAATTGGATGCCCCGTGGTAAGGTTTTTGAACCGCTTAAGGTCTTCGGGTAAATGCCAAATGAGTTCGTTCTTGTTTCCGATTACTCGATTGGCCGCCACGGCTGCAATGATTGAAATGCGAGGGTTAGAGTCTGTGTTCATTCAAATGAAGAGTTATCTTCAAAATCTAATATTTGGATGAAATCCAAGGGTCTAGGTCGAAGACAACGTAGGAGTTCGCTAAGTATTAGATTTTGTTTATTGTATTATAACAAATAGCGATGCGATAGACTTATCCACCACAACATGTAGTAGAAAACCTCCACTTTTCAAAAAATATACGGTAAGATATATCTAAGTTAGAAAGAATACCGATATGAAACAGTACCACGACTTGCTTCGCCGCGTTCTTACCGAAGGACAGATCCGAGAAGACCGAACCGGTGTTGGGACTCAGGGAGTTTTTGGACATCAGATGCGCTTTGATCTTTCCCATGGCTTTCCGGTTCTTACCACCAAAAAGGTCTATATGAGAGCGATCATTCATGAACTCTTGTGGTTTATCAAAGGGGAAACTAATATCAAGTATTTGGTCGACAATGACGTTCACATCTGGGACGAATGGCCGTACCAAAAATACCTGAAAGCCAACAACCTCGAAGGGCAATACCCAATGTATTCCAAAGAATGGAAGGCCAAACAAAAAGAATTTGTAGCCTCAATTAAAAATGATCCTGAGTTTGCCCGAAAGTGGGGAGATCTCGGTCCCGTGTATGGATCTCAGTGGCGATCCTGGTCTACTCCATCCGGAGAATCTATTGATCAACTTTCCAAGGTGATTGATGCAATCAAAACCAACCCGTACAGCAGGCGACATATTGTAACAGCCTGGAATCCGGCTGAGGTTGATAACATGGCTCTGCCTCCCTGCCACAGTCTGTTCCAATTTTATGTAACACCTGATGGTCGACTTTCGCTTCAACTTTACCAACGGAGTGCCGATATCTTCCTCGGCGTACCATTTAATATTGCCTCTTATGCCCTCCTCCTCATGATGGTAGCCCAAGTCACTGGGCATAAGCCGGGAGAATTTGTTCATACCCTGGGAGACGCTCACATTTATCGAAACCACTTCGATCAGGTTCATGAGCAACTCAGTCGCTCCCCTCGACCACTACCTCAAATGAGACTCAATCCAACCAAAACTCAAATCACCGACTTTACCTTTGATGACTTTGAACTGGTTGGATACGATCCACACCCACCAATCAAAGCCCCAATCGCCGTTTAATAGTAAAAAGTTCCAACTCAGTATAGTTGGAACTTTTTGGATCAAGCTTATTTTTGAAATTTTCCGAAAGTACTTTTTCTTCTCCTTTTCCCAATAAGAAATCCGAACCACAATGAACTGGTTATTATCCATGAACTAGCAGTCCAGACTGGATAAAACCAATCTGTTGAGGGGAACCATCTTTGGGAAATGCCGTAGGAAAGAATAGACATCCCTAAGCATACTATTAATAATGTCCACTCAATTTTCACAGCGCAACCTCGATATCAACCCATACATTCTACCCTAGGTAACCATAAAGTCAATAAATATTGACAATAGAAGAGATATATCATATAAGTAGACAGTTGATTTCAAGGCACCTTTGTGAAAACCACACTATCACTTTTGCTTTCCTCATTGTTATTAGTATTGGGGTTTCCTCTACATGGATTTGCACAGGAAGATGAGATCGTCCTAGATGAAGACGACTGCAAAGAGTACGCGGTTGCGTATGGTCAATACATAGCTTTAAACGATATTGGCCAAATCTCCGGACTTGCTATGTCCCTCGCAGGCATCGGCATTCAAGGTATTGGAGCTGGGATAACTCTCCAAGCAGACAGTCGCGCCTGGAGATTAGTAGGTGGAGCGATCATAGCTTCAGGGGCTACCGTCTCCGTATCTGGGCAAACA
>CAJXTH010000107.1 GCA_913060955.1 uncultured bacterium
GCAGCCAGGGTGATAGCCCCGACTGCTAGCGCTGCGCATGTTTTGAGGTGTTTATTCATATTCTTTCGTCCCTTAGTTTTTCTTGCCGAGTACTCCTCGTTGGAGATAGACTGCTGCTCCGAGGAGGAATCCAATCAATGCAAGTGCTACAAGTGCAAGAACATTTCGACCTCCTCCGGTGAGGATTGTTTCGTTTTTACACAAGCTAGAGTCAATATCGGCACAATCATAGGTAATAGATACTTGATCTACCACGTCTCCGTTGGAGTCTTTGACTACTGACTTCAATACTGTTGTATTGGTAAGTTTTGATTCATCTACCTGGGTTGCTACGGCTGCAATATTTCCAGTCACATCTCCTCGGTATTCAGTCTTTCCGATCACATTTCCTCGTGCATTTAAAAGCTCTGTCGTAACCGTAACAGATGGATCAACTCCATTGTTAGTATTGTGGAAACAGGTTACCAACATTGGGTCAGTTCCATCTCGGTATGAGGTAAGCCCAGAGAAGTTGAGTCGGCTTTGAACTTTATCAGTGAATGCAAGTCGAATATTTGATACTGACTTCTCCCAAGCTGCTTGAGTCTGATCTTGCGGAATTGCTTCGACTTTTAGGTAGTATACCGGGAGGTACGCATTGGCCATAGTCTGTGACAGAGTTTGCTCTGATCCAGCTGCGAGTGCTACGTCTTCCTCAAAGTATCGGAGGAGATTTTGCTCCTGAAGTCCGTCCCATGAGTAGAGTGAGTAGGCTACTGTTACTACTTGTTCTTCGGAAGTGGTGTTTCGGAGTGGGATGGTTACTTCAACATCGTCAGCTGACTGGTGCTGGGTGATAAATCCCATGTTTTGGTGAGCTTGTCCTCCAACCTGGGTTCGAGTCTGGTCGAGGTATACTCCTGCTCCATTATCTCCACCGACATTGAATCGTACTCGTGAGGCGTAGATATCGTCGGTAAAGGTAAGTCCTGACATGTTGAACTTATCCTTTTGGGCGACAAAGAAGATCATTTGATATTCTCCTGCTGGGGCGATGGTTGAGAGTACATAGGATTCTGAGATCTCGTATTCTTCTCCGGCTGCCAGGGTGATATCTTCTGCCAAGACAAACTCGTCAATGGTCTGAGTCGATGCCTGATCGTTGGCATTTGGAATGTCTTTGATCAATCGAGCATATACGTCAACTCCAACCAGTGGGTACGGGTTGGTATTTCGGACTTCTCCTCGGAGGATTACTGGGTCTCCAGGTTCGTAGTCCTCTCGATCTTCAGTAATGTCTACCTGGACAGATCCGAATTGATAGTAATCAAAACAGCTGACCAGTTCTCCACTGATTACCCCATTGGGGTTAAGACCTCCGGTTGTAAGGTCAATAGTATCGGGCTCGGCAGCAATAGCTGGAGTCACGGAGGCTCCAACAACGGCTAATCCAAGCAGTGCGCTAAGGGATTGTTTGTTCATATGAATTATTTTACTCTTTGTTTTACGACCTTTGGTAGTATTCTACCGCCCTTTCTGATTCGGGTCAATGTGAATAACTTTCCAGTGTTTGAGCCAGATCGTTTGGAAGTTCTGATTTGAAATGGTACTCCTGCCCCTCGTACTGAAATTTCAGTTCTGAGGCATGCAAAAACTGTCGCTGGAGCGATTCTGCTTGATCTTCTTTGGTTCCATAGATCCGATCTCCCACAATGGGGTGCCCGATAGCTTTCATATGAACTCGAATTTGGTGCGTACGTCCGGTGTGTAAGAACACGTCCAAGAGTGTCACGTCGTTCAATCGATCGAGTACGATATATTCCGTCAGTGCGGAACGTTTCTTTCCGTAAAATTCTTGATCGTCTTTGTTCATGACTGCTACTCGCCGGGTATGGTCAAGTTTGGATCGCGTGATCGGAAACCGAATTTCTCCCAAATCTTCTTTAACAATACCGCGAACAAGACAGATGTATTTTTTGATAATTTGTCGATTTTGGAAGAGAGATTTGAAATAATAATAGGCATCGAAATTTCGAGCAATGATCAACAGCCCACTGGTGTCTTTATCGATTCTGTGAACAATACCATCTCGATCTTGGAGATTTCCGTCATTGCGGTTCTCCATAGGTTCAGAAACTCCGGTAATATCCGGGAATCGTTCTTTTAAAATTTCTACCAATGAATATGAGTTGGGATTATTTGTTCGATGAACGAGTAGCCCAGCTGGCTTTTCTATGACCAGAAAGTCCGCGTGTTCGAAAACTACTTTGACCTGATCTTTCATGGCCTGGTCGATCTCGGGTGTTCCCCCGGCATACTGTCTTCGTTTCCACTCAGCCACGTCAACTTCGATCACTTGCCCGAGAGAGATCATCTCCTTCGGCTTCTTGATCGGTTCTCCATCTTTGGTCACGAGACCAGCTTTGATCAGTTCTTTGATCTGCTGACGGGAAACTTCTGTGACTTGTTCAGCCAAGAATTTATCTACACGAACTGGTTCGGTCTCATGGTATTGGGTGCGAAACATAATTGACGAGACAAGCGGTTACATATACACTAATTACAATAGAGAATAACATACAAACATGCGAAAAATCCAATTTGACTCGTTCGTTTGGATCGATATCAATCCAGATCTCGAATCCGACCTGGAAACACTCGAAAATATTTTGAACCTAAAGGAGTCCACCGAGCAGATCTTGAAATCTCCGATTCACCTTCAGCGATTCGAGGAATATCCAGATTATATGGCTGTAGTACTCCACTATCCGCTC
>CAJXTH010000108.1 GCA_913060955.1 uncultured bacterium
CCCATCCTTGTCGGCGGGGGCGCCGACTCTACGCCTGTCATTCCCAACTTGATTGGGAATCTTGTGGAAAAGCAACAAGACCCCCAGTCACATCCCTACGGGAGTTAAAAAGCTGAGGGTGACATGACAAAAAAAACCACCCTTGCGGGTGGTTCGTTTTCAAATCAGCGTTTTAGCTTAAAGCTTTACTTTGACTGATGGGCTTTGAGTAAGTGCCAAGTAGGTTTTTGATACAAATTCACCTTTGACTTTTTCTGGCTTCTGCTTTTCTACCTCTGCTACGAATTCTCGGATGTTCTTCTCGATTTCTTCGGTTGCAAATGAGGTTCGTCCAACTGCTTGGTGCATAACTCCAGATTTGTCCATTCGGAATTCAGCTTTTCCAGCTTTGAATTCTTTGACAACTCGAGCTACATCTTCGGTAGTGGTTCCGTTTTTTGGAGATGGCATCAATCCTTTTGGTCCAAGAATCTTGGCTACTGGGGCGATGTTTCGCATGAATTCCGGAGTTGAGACAATTACGTCTGCTTCGATTCCTCCGTTTTTCTTGATCTCTTCAACGATTTCCTTTCCTCCAACGATGTCTGCTCCAGCTTCTTTGGCTTCGGTGACTTTTTCTTCGTTGTCAGTAAGTACAGCTACGGTCATTCCTTTGGCGACTGGCTTTGGAAGAAGCACAGTTCCTCGGACTGATTGAGGTCCTTTGGTTCCTTTGAGGTTCATGACCATGTGTAGCTCTACAGCTTGGTCAAATGATTCTCGTTTGAATCCAAGAACGGTCTCAATTCCCTCGGTAAGAGAATATACTTTGGTTCGATCAAGGCTTTCAAGAGCCGCCTTGTAGGCTTTACTTCGTGATTTCATAGTGACAGATATTGCGTAGTATTAACGAAAGATTTTCTTTCTCCTACCCTAATAAAATTATGACTGAAATTTTTACATTTGAGTGAAGTTCAAGGCGACGAGAATGTCTTGTCATCTTGGACGAAGGTCCTGAAATCTCGATTATTCATCACGAGATCCTCAGTCAAGCTGAGGATGACAGGGACTAGAATTCCAACGTAGAAATTCACCAAATGTAGAGATTTCGACTAGTAGTCGAGTTCTACTCCCATTGACCGAGCAGTCCCCTCTACAACTTTCATAGCTGCTTCGAGTTCGAACGCGTTGAGGTCTGGCATTTTCTTCTCGGCAATCTTTTGTACCTGTTCTTTGGTAAGTTTTCCAACTTTATCCTTGTTTGGTACAGATGATCCTTTCGGAAGGCTGATTTCTTTCTTGATCAGGTCTGCTACTGGAGAGACCTTCATGATGAAATCAAAGGTTCGGTCTTCGTAGATAGTAATTTCTACTGGGATAACCTCTCCCATTTGATCTCGGGTTGCATCGTTAAATTTGATACAGAACTCCTGGAGCTTAATTCCATGAGGTCCGAGCACGGTTCCCACCGGTGGCGCTGGGTTGGCCTGCCCTCCTCGAACTTGGAGTTTGACGACTGTCTTTACTGGCTTACTCATAGCACTCATTACTTATATTTGTGAAAATTACTGACAACTTCCACAGTTTACCGCACAATTATACACTAGTTATGCGTTTTCGTAAAGAAGTTTATAGCTTCTTTATTTGAAGAGAGTCAAGCTCAACTGGGGTGTTTCGTCCAAACATATTGACTAACACTTTGAGCTTTCCTCGAGCTTCGTCAACTTCGGATACTTTTCCTTCGAAGTCTTTGAATGGTCCGTCTACAATCTTGACCAAATCGTCGATTGAGACGTTCAAGGTATGCTTGACTTCTTCTTTTTGTGTCTTCTTCTCAATGATTCCCATTTCGTCTGGAGATACCGGGATGGGTGTAGTTCCTGCTCCAATAAATCCAGTTACGTTCGGGGTGTTTCGCACGATGTACCAAGAAGCGTCAGTTACGATCATTTGAACGAATACGTATCCGGGGAACATTCGTTCCTCGACGGTGACTCGCTTTCCGTTCTTGATCTTAATCTTTTTTTCCTTGGGTACGATCACGTCAAAAATGTAATCCTCCATTCCCATGGTGTGGATTCGTTTTTGAAGGTTCTGGGCCACGTTGTCTTCGAGTCCGGAGACGCTGTGGATTACGTACCAATTTTTTTCTGCACTGATTGGATGCTGCTTGGCCATAACGCGCGATATCTATTAATAGGTAGAGATTGTTGTACTATAACACAAAGGTTCTGAGCAAGTAAGAGAGCCCGTAGTCGAGTCCACCAAGAATGGCGGCGGCTGCGACACAGGTTCCTACAACGATCATAGTGTACTGTGTGGTTTTCTCTCGGCTCGGCCAAGAAACCTTGCGGATTTCTGCGATCGATTGTTGGATGTACTGTTTTGCGGGCTGAATCATATCCTTACTCAAAATTCCAATGGTTACATAGTACCGAAATCGGCTCGAAAAGTCAAAGAATCCTTATACCAAATACATTTGAATAGATTTGGCGTTCTCATTGGTGACATCAACTACCACGAAGTAGTGTCCGTCTTTAGCATCTCGTCCGTAGTATTTTTTCTCAAGGTTCGCAAGAGCTGCGTGTGGTTCTCGCTTCATGGAATCGTCGACCAAGATTCCGGTTACTCCCCACGTAATAGCCGTTCGATGGTAGTATTCAGGATTTGAAGTAATCACAAAAACAGGAACTTCTGTTCGGAACTCTGCCATATATTCCGCCACTCCCCGACCATCAAAATCAAAGATGACAATTG
>CAJXTH010000109.1 GCA_913060955.1 uncultured bacterium
ATCCAAATGGCTAATCAAAAAGACGTAATCATCCGTGACAAAGCTACTGGTCCCAAAGAGCAAGCTGTCCAAGCTGGTGGTGGAATCGCCCGTGGCATTTCTGACCACATTCACGGAAACAGCAACACCACTGTGTACAACGTCGAAGACCTCCGGTCTAAAAGCTAACTCTTAGCGGACCATAAAAGCCACAACTTGAACATTTCGCCCCGGGACATACAGTTGTATGATCCCGGGAACTTTTTTATCTGATATATTGGAGAAAACTTCCATGAAAGATACAAGTGTTTTCAACCACTTTTGTCTCAATAGATCTAGAGATTATCGTCTCAGTAACAATCTCACTCATTGTCCTTGTTATAGAGACGGAACTTCTTGTCAACTTGATCTGACTCAATGCCACAGAAATCCGTTTTCAGTATATGCAGGAGATCATCATGAAAAATCCACACCTTTGTCGTGTAAAGTAGGGATTACTATTCAACCGCCATCCAATTTTCAGCTCCACCATCAATAATTTGATCTTCAAAATGTAGGATCCACATCCCAGAGCACGCATCTACCGCTCTGGGATTTTTATTTTGTTTTGGAACATTACTTTGATTGTAAATTGATAAGATTCCGGCTCGGGGGCCGGAATGACAGGACGTAGCGGAACGTTTACCTGCCGAAGTTAGGCTTGAGGTTCCATTCGCGAAGATCCTGAAACGACCACCTTCGGTCGTTAAAAGTTCAGGATGACGATATGTAGCGGCGACCTCCGTGTCGCCATCACGAGATTCCCAATCGAGTTGGGAATGACAATAGTCACTGAACAAAATTACAATCACCGAAAACAACTGCTTCCTTATTCGGAAGGTTGGGAAACCGTTTATGGTTTCCCAGGAGGGGTACCGACAAAAGGGGAGCTTGGGCTCCCCTTTTTGGGTTCAAGTATCTAGGCTTCTTTGTTGGTTCGTTTTGCAACGATTTCGGCCTGGATGTTGGATGGAACTGGTTCGTATGATGCGAATTGCATGCTTGCGGTTCCTCGTCCCTGGGTCATAGATCGAAGGTTGGTTACGTATCCAAACATTTCAGATAGCGGTACTTTGGCGGTAACAACTTTGAGTCCTCCTACTCGGTCTACCATTTCTTCGATAAGTCCTCGTCGTCCGTTAAGGTCTCCTACTACGTCTCCCATGTACTGTTCTGGCATGGTTACTTCCACGTCCATGATCGGCTCCAGGATAACTCCCTTGGCTTTTCGTACGGCTTCGGAAAGGGCCATAGATCCAGCAACTTTGAAGGCCGCTTCAGAGGAGTCAACGTCATGATATGATCCATCGTACACGGTAGCCTTGATGTTGATCATTGGGTATCCTGCGATAACTCCACGGTCAACAGATTCTCGAACTCCCTTTTCTACAGCTGGGATATATTCGGTAGGAATTGCTCCTCCCTTGATCTCGTTTTCAAAGATTAGAGTTTCTGGCTCTTCGTCGTCTTCGGTTGCTTCTGGTACAAATGGCTCTACTCGAAGGTATACATCTCCATACTGTCCTTTTCCTCCAGACTGCTTGATGAATTTTCCTTGGGCTTCAGCTGATCCTTGGATAGTCTCTTTGTAAGCTACCTGTGGCTGACCCATGTTTACCTCCACTTTGAATTCTCGATTCATTCGGTCCACGATAATATCCAAGTGAAGCTCTCCCATTCCGGCGATAAGGGTATCTCCGGTGTCCTGGTCAGTAGTTACTCGAAGGGTTGGGTCTTCTTCAGAAAGTTTGTGAAGGGCGAGTGACATCTTTTCTTGGTCTGCCTTGGTCTTTGGCTCAAGCTTGACCTGGATAACTGGCTCAGGGATGGTCATTCGCTCCAAGATAATTGGTGCGTTTTCGTCACACAGAGTATCTCCGGTTCCGGTGTCTTTGAGTCCTACAATGGCTCCAATTTCTCCGGCGTGAAGGGCATCTACTTCTGATCGAGAGTTTGAGTGCATTTTTACCAGTCGAGAGATTCGCTCTTTCTTTCCCTTGGCTGGGTTCAATGCATATGATCCACTCTTCAAAACTCCAGAGTAGACTCGGAAGAAGACCAGCTGTCCGATGTACGGGTCAGTAACAACTTTGAAGGCAAGTCCTGCTAGAGATTCCTCGTCGGATGCTTCTCGAGTAAGAACTTTTTCAGCATCATCTACTGCAGTTCCTTGTGCTGCGGGCACATCCAATGGAGACGGCAAGTAGTCAACAACAGCATCCAAAAGCTTGGTTACAATTGCGGTTCGGGCATCTCCTCCCATAACTGGGAATAGGTGTGACTCCAGAGTTCCCTTTCGGAGAGCGTATTTCATCTCATCTGTTGAGAGAACTCCGTCGTTGAGGAAGAGTTCGATCAATCGATCGTCTACCTCGGAAACTTTCTCCATCAGTTCCATTCGGTACTCCTCTACCTTGTCAGCCATGTCAGCTGGGATCTCTGCTTCTTCGATTCCGGTTCCAGCTTCGTCAGTGTAGACGTAAGCCTTGTTTTCTACCAAGTCAACGATTCCTCGAACTCCTTGCTCAAATCCGATCGGAAGAGCAATAACTACGGCGTTTTCTGAAAGTCGCTCCTTGATAGAGTCAACAGACTTGTAGAAGTCTCCTCCAGTCTGGTTGATTTTGTTCACAAAACACATTCGGGGTACTTTGTAC
>CAJXTH010000110.1 GCA_913060955.1 uncultured bacterium
TTACACTAATTGCTGCCCACTCTCCCTGCTTTGGTCCCTGCTCGGACCAGTACGGAATCGCTTTATCTCCCAGGTACTCTCGCGGATCAGCTGCCCCAAAATAATCAACGTAGATTCGATCAATTCCCTGCTCTTCGGTCCACTGGTTTAACCGAATCAGATCCTGCCCCCAATCAATATTAGAGTCAGTAAAGACCTGATACCCATATTCATTCCCACCAACTAACGCGTTGAGATGGGAAATATAAAATGGATAGGAAATAACCGGAGTAAGCACATACCACATCACTAACCCCACAACTACAAGTCGAGAGATACCCATAGGGATCAGTATCCGGACAAGAGCAGCCGAGACAATCATATAGGTAAGGGGAAGAACCGGCAAAATGTGTCGAATTCCCAGGTTGAGATCTCCCGTCAGACTTACGACCCAGTACCAGGCAATCATGGCTCCTACAACCCACCAAAACAGCGGCACTGCTCCAAGTTTCCTCCAACCAAATCGAGCTAACATCAGGAGTCCAAGGCCAAGAGAAGCACCCAGTAAAATCAAGAAACTGAGTGGCTCTTTAAACAAATAGGTCAACGGGAAATACAAAAGGAAACTTTCTTCAGCAAATTCACCCAAGAGAAACGGATTATTTCCCCCTCCTACTCGTTGAATAACCATGGCAACCCCCGTTACAAAGTGTCCCAGATATCGAAGTACGGGATGATTAACCATTGCCAGTAACCCAGTCTGAGTGACACCGGCAAGATCTCCATAAAACACAGATCCAATAATATCTCTTTGTTCCTCTACCGGCATAGAACTCATAAGCCCCCAGTAGACCAAACTAATTGATACCAAGACGCTTACTCCTCCAACTCCCGCAAATACGAGATCCTTCCCCACTCGACTTCCCAACGTTTTTCGATAGGCACCAACCGTGTGGACTCCCCAGATCGTGACGAACAATGGCACCAACATGACTACCGAGAATTTTGCTAGCAAGGCATACACGATGCAAGCTGTGAGGCCCACCGCTTGACGCCACCCTCGGTGTATCAGAAATCGAACAAACCAATCAGCCAACAAAACAAAGGCAAGACTTGCCGCGACATCAGTAGTAACCAATCGAGCATGCGCAATAATATTTGGGGAAAATCCAGTGAAAAGCATCGCAAGAACAGCCATGAGTCGGCTCTTGGTGTGATGATAACTGGCATACCCAACGTACAGAATCAACAGTGCAAACAACGCCACCGTCGGAATCCGAGACCAGAAGATCAAGGCGTCCCGAGGATTATCATCTCGAAACAAGAAATCTGTCCCCATATCCCACTGTCCATTGATCTGTTCCGTCCAAGCCGGAATCGAAGTATCAAAAATCACTTCCGTTCCCGTCACGGCCGACCAGGTCCAGATAGAAAGCCCGGACAAATATTTCAGCAATGGCGGATGCTCAGGATTCAACCGATAATCACGTTCTACCACATACGAGTATCCAGCGGGGATATGCGCACGCTCATCAAAAGTTGGAGCCAAATCCTGCATCGAGCCAATGGTCATACCAAGAGACGCAATCGTAATCATAATCCCCCATCCCCACCAAGGAATCTTATTCAATTGTTGCTTCAGTCTCTTCATTTTGAGATCTTAATTTGTAGTAGGCTCGGTTCCGAATCCGTAAGTCTATATATTCTACCTCAGAACGGCGCTCTTCGGGAAGCTCAGAAGCAAATACCCGGCGGAGAACCTCTCCTTGATACACCACATCGGTCTCAAAATCGAGACGAAGATAGTACCCAGTACTCATACGAACTTGTACCTCTAAAATAACATCATCTTTAGAAAGACTAATCGCTATTTCATTCAAAGGAAGTCCGAGTTCTTCCCGATACATTCGATCAATTGTCTGAAACCAGGACATTTCTCGTTCTCCAAACTGAACCTCACCCGGACGACGCAATTCCACTCCCGAAATCACAACCCGATCACCAACCTGTTCTCGTGACACATATTCCACCGCTACTCCATCTCGCCCAATGAGTACACAACGATTCTCCTGACAACTGGCGGCCACCACCTCCCGAGGAATAACCTCGATCGCTAACACTCCAGCAACAGAACGGGTAATCACAACCTCAGCAATGGCCGGAAACTCTTCTAGCAAATATGCCTCCAATCCAGTAACTGGAACCAAAAACACGTTTCGAGCATTTCTTACTGGGCCTGATCGAATATCCAAATAATCATCCGTACGAGACTGAACTTCAGAAGCCAACGTTTCACTTCCAGTAACTTCTATCCTTGAGACATTCAAGGCCTCCCATCGACTCGCATACCACAGCCCAACCAAGAGCAGAATCAGAAACACCCCACTCAAAAGTCGAGCAAGCACTACCAGCACCTGAGATTTCTCGTGTTTCTCGGGAGGTCGAGACCGATTTGATCGTCCCGACGCCGAAGGAGAAGATGGTTTGCGATACCGCGGAATATACTTACTCATCGTTTTGGCAGGTCTTAGATAGCTCGAGGCCAGCCTCTTGAGCATCTTGCTCGGAAGCATACCGAACGATATTTTCTGGATTAATCCGCGAAACACCGCTACAGCCAGGAGTATAATACTTC
>CAJXTH010000111.1 GCA_913060955.1 uncultured bacterium
GGATCTGAATTCTGGATAATATTACCAAAATACCATGGATAATATCGAACTATTTATCACCTTTGGAGGACTTCTGTTTGGGCTTCTTATGATAGCAGTGGGAGTGTTTTTGATGTTGTTTGGCTATATTTTACCGCGCAAGGATAAATCTAATTCTGCTCTATGGTTTGGTTGGATGCTTGCAGCATCAGGAGGTTGGTCAGTTTCAACTGCTATTCAAACCTCTGAAGTTTTGATACGTGATCTACTCGGAACAGTGTACAGCTTGTCTCAAATCGGCGCATTTTTCTTTGTTTCTTTTGTTCCCTATACATTCTTATGGTTTGTATTAGATCGAATGGGAGTATCTGTTCTGAAAAGTAAGTGGCGCTGGTACTTTTTGATCAGTGGAGGAGGTATTCTGCTATTAACAGGCTTGCCCTGGTCAAGCTTGTATTATATGACTTCTGAAAAACTCTTTGACGTGAATAGAGGTTCAACTGCACATTTACTCTTTGGAGTTCTGCAAATGACTCCATTTATTCCCGCTGGATATTTCTTGTGGAAAGGAATCCGAAAAGGAGGGAAAGATAAGAGATTTTTCCAGGTAGTCTCTCTGAGTATGTTTTTGACTGTGGGATGGGCCTTTATTACCAATCTCATCCTGCCATTTATTGTTCAAACAAATCAATTCTCTTGGCTTGGCCCATATGGACTGATTATAATGGCTATTACTATTACGTACATGATCTTACGAACCGGAGCCTTCAAAATTCCACCCCTTCGGTTTCGAGTGTATCTACTGGGCGTGGCAGTGATCTTGGTATTATATTTTGAGGTATTCAAGATACTGACCGGAATCTCTGAGAATATTCCTTTGGAACGGATAGTATTAGGAGTCCTCTTTATGGGAATTGCTACCTTGGTAGGATATATTACAATCCTGGCTGAACAACAAAAAGAACGCTTAGAAGAAGCAAAAGAATCTCTGGAAGCGCAATCCGAAGAAAAAAGCACCTTCCTCCAGGTCTCCTCCCACCAGCTCCGAACACCACTCTCAGCAATTCGAGGTTATCTTGATCTGATCGTGACCGATGACGCGTATCCCAAGAAAACGAATGATTCAACCAAGAAAGTGCTGAATGACATGCAAAGAGATTCAGATGAACTAGCCGGTACGGTACAGAGGTTGTTAGAGGAGACATCTCGAAAAACTAAGGATAGTGAACAAATTGCCAAAGATAGGGTATAATAGAACAAAGCATATCTATGGCTGAACAAATACAAATAATTTTGACAGCGACTATTGCTACCCTGAACTTTATGATTGGGGTATTTTTGCTCGTTTTTGGGTTTTATACCCGGAAAAAGAAAGATCGTTCTTGGGCTCCGTTATACTTTGGGGTGCTTACTATCTCTACTGCAATTTGGGGAGCTTCGCAAGTTACGTATGGGTTCTTTCGAGATTTTCCACACCCGACGCATTTGGTGCTTCCCTTTCTGATTTACTTTTTCCCACTCATGGTACCGCCAGCTTTGATTGGGTTTGCCGAAACATTGGGGACTACTGGGTATGCTGGATGGAAAAAATATAAATGGTGGTTCATGCCAGTGCTTCCATTTGCCCTATTCATGATGATTCCTGGTGTGGGATCCGTAGAATTTGTGGAGCCTCAATTTGCAAAAGTTCGATTTGGATCGTTGTCAATTTACGCCTATTTAGTATTTGTGTTGACGTACTTTGTGGCTGGATTTCGTGTGCTGATCTTGAAAATGATCCGATCAGAAGATCGAGAAACACGATCCTTAGTTCGAATGGTGTTTGTAATCTTGTTACTAACCGCTGTTTTAACGTCTACGACCAATTTGCTCATTCCGATCATCACTCAAGGGGCTACCGGTGTGTCTCCTCTTATGGGGCCACTATCTACGGTGTTTTTGGTTGCAGGGATTACCTATCTCATGTCTCAGTACGATCTCTTTGATATTCAAAAACTGTATGTGGAGGTTTTGGTGATTGTTGGATTGGTTCTCTTGGTTATCGTAACGGAGTCCTTGCTTGCCTTAACAGTTTCTGGATCCCCACTCTCTGAGACGTTGGTAATTATTTTAGTGTTTGCAGGAGTTGCATTCGTCCTAACCAGGGGGATTATTCAGGGTGTGGAGGACGAGAATGCATTGCGGGTTTTGAACACCAAACTCCAGGACTCTATTGAAGAAAAAAATACTTTTCTCCAGGTTACTTCCCATCAACTTCGGACTCCGCTTACCGCTATCAAAGGATACACCGAATTGATTCAAGGGGAACCAGTCTATGTTGAGGGAATGAACACTTCATCACAGGGGCTTATGAACCGAATTGAAGTTGCTGGGCAGTCTATTTCATCTATTGTTGCTGATCTTTTGATGGTGAACTCACTGAGCTCGGGTAAATTTACCTTGAATGCCTTTTCACAGGTAGACTTGGGATATGTCGTCCAAAATATCGTTCGAGAAAAGCATATAGTTATTGAAGAGAAAGACATTTCTGTAACAGTAGATATCGTCGGAAAAGATCATCATATTACTGGTGATGAGTTGAAGCTCAAGGAAATGATGAATAATCTG
>CAJXTH010000112.1 GCA_913060955.1 uncultured bacterium
GTATAATACTTCGTTCCGTTTTTACTTGCCACAATATCTCCACTCTCGGAAGAATTTGAAGCAGGAACAACCACCTCTCGGACCGTTGCTTCTGGTGGATACACCACCGTAATTTGGGGTTGCATCTGATCCTGAGCTTGGATTGATCCCACAGCATAGGAAAAGCCCCCGATCAAGAGACCAGTTACCAAAAGCCACACCAATGGTATATTCTTGACAAAATCCTTGTTCATAGGTAAGATTATACCATATTTGAGTATAAATTAGGCGTGTTATGGCACATAGAAAAGCCGGTGGATCAGCGAAGAACTTTACCGATTCAAATCCTCAATATCTTGGTGTAAAGCTCTACGATGGGCAGGTAGCCAAAAAGGGGAACATCATTGTGCGACAACGAGGATCAAAATTCCGACCTGGACAAAATGCCGCTCTAGGGAAAGATGACACAATCTTTGCTCTTGCGGACGGAAAAATCAAGTTCGGAAAGAAGAACATCACCTCATTTTCTGGAAAGAAGAAAGTTGTTACCACAGTATCGGTAGTTGCGTAACGATCTTTCCAACTACAATCAAAAAATCCTCCAGTCACGGAGGATTTTTTATTACTTGTCTTCCTTTCCTACGCGCGGAATTCGGGGAACAATGAGCCCAATAAACGAGGCCATGACAGCAATTGCATACCACTGATACCCAATAGCCATTCCTACCGCCGCACAGAACCAAATACTTGAGGCTGTGGTGAGGTTTCGGACTCGATCCCCCTCTGAGTCCTTCAAGATTAGTCCGGCCCCCAGAAACCCAACTCCTGAGACAATCTGAGCTGCAATCCGAGACTGGGAATCCGGATCCACCATCGATGACATGTAGGTAAACATCATAGCTCCTGAGATCACCAAAATGTGAGTACTAATCCCGGCGTCTTTCTTTCGAAACTCACGCTCAGCCCCAATCAAATACCCGAGTGAAGCCGAAAGGATAAGATTTACCATAAATACTCCCTCCCGCGAGGCAAGAAACTCCCAAACTGATAGCATATTCTTTTGTGTTTTCTAATATATTCTATTGTAGCATATTTTAATCTATGCTATTTTTTCAAAGGAAATTGTACTTTCACCAGGAGAAGAACTGTGACTCATGCCACTTTAGCTTCCAGTACAGCGCTATTAATTGATTCAAAAGTAAAATCCACTCCATGGATACGCCCACTTGGTCGAATCCATACCAAAGATGGTATATTTCTACTAGAGCAGGCCTTTATACAAAAACGATGTACTCGCAAAGAAAGTGGCAACTATTACTACTTTATCTTTGATGATCATGAAGATGAATTAGTAGTTAGATTCGGATCATGGAGGGTACCGTTCTATATCCCTGCTTATCACGCAGTACATTAAAAAGTTCCCTCCCACGCGATTGCTTGGGAGGGATTTATTTTCAAATGATAATTGAGAGAAAGAACCAAAACATCAACAACTGCCCCAATACAAGGTAATAGGTCGTGAGAGCTATCTTATCCTCATCTTCTTGAATCTCCACTAATTCAAATGGCAAGACGACCAACATGAACCAATACATGGTCACGAAGAACAGAATTTCAGCTTGAAGAGCTTCTTTTTGAGGATGCGTAAGCTTAGTATGAAGGATACCTCGTACAGAACATATCAAACCAAAGATAAAGATATTAAACGACACCAAGAAAGGATCCTTCAGGCATTTGTCCAGATTTTTCCTAAGATACTTTAGCATGTATCTATCTCCCAAGATGAAAAGAACACCCTGGTTATACCAAGGTGTTTCTATTCTTGCAAATGGGATCTACTCTTTGACCAGCTCAATTGCTCGGTCAAGTTGTGGGTCACGATCATTGAGGAAATCTTCTTCAGTTCGGTCAACTTCTACGTCTGGAGTAAGACCAATATCGTGAATTTTTTCTCCCGCTGGGGTTTGCCATTCGGCAACAGTGTATTTGAGTACTCCTTCATTTCCAAAAGCTTGAACTTCCTGCACTACTCCTTTTCCAAAGGTCTGTTTTCCAACTAGCTCGACTCCTTTAATATCTCGCAATGCTGCAGCGCTAATCTCTGAGGCACTGGCTGACCCTTCGTTTACCAAGACGACTAATTTAAAATCTTCGTACACGGCAGGCAGTTTGGTTGGGAATTCCTTGATTACTTCTCCTTCTCGCCCAATTTCGGACACAACCACTTCTCCCTTGTCAACAAAGAGATCAACCAGATCCACGGCTGCTTGGAGATATCCTCCGGTATTAAATCGAAGGTCAATAATCACTTGAGTAATTCCTTGTTCTTCGAGCTGACCAAGTTCAACCGAGACTTCTCGTCCGGTATCTTGTTGGAATTGCCGAATCTGGATAACTCCTACGTTGTCCACAATCTCTGTGGATACATTGGGAACATCGATTACGTCCCGAGTAATCGTAATATCTTGAGGTCGAGATTGTCCTTCTCGTCGAATAGTGAGAGTAACATCAGTCCCTTGTTCTCCGCGGATTTTGCTCACAGCTTCTTCT
>CAJXTH010000113.1 GCA_913060955.1 uncultured bacterium
TTCACTCTTGTGCCTTTGTGAAATGGCGTTAAGACTGCCATGTTTTCACCTTTTTTATAAATGTGCGTAGACGTTTAAGTCTGCCTAGAATCTACCACGATATCAGCTAAAGTACAAGATCCAATAGTAAGTACCGTATTAGCGGCGTTTCTAACTCTTCAATTGGTTGTAAATCTTCTCGGTACCATGAAAATTCAAGAGATCCTTTTTCTAGATCGATTACTGAAATATCTTGAGTCAGGATAGAACCAGGGCCAAAGTTTCCGGTAGCAATAGAAAGCCCCATAGACTGATCCTTAACCACAATATCTGTAATAGATGTGAATGAATCTCCAGGGTATCGCATCTGAGAAATTATCTCTCCAGAGACTAAATCACGTTGAGTAAGTACTCTCTCTTGTGCTTCATCTTTTGCAAGGGTTATTTCTAGGATGGTGTTTCCCAACTGAGCTGGATTCCGTCGAGTATCCAAGGTATATTCTGATACAAATTCTCCTTTTGCGTTCCAGACATAAGCATTTAGCTCAGTACTTTCGAATCGAGGCCTAGTGGTAGCTACAAAGTGACGATCATCCGTTACCAATATGTTGGATATACTATCTGTCCAAGGAATTGACTCAAACACTGCTCCATCTTCTGTAACCAATTGATTATTTTCTTGTGGCATTTCTTGATTATACACATAGGTGTCTCCAACCCAGACATACGCTGTTACATTCTCGGGAAGGTTGGTAAGCGTATTACTTTCGATGTCAATCACTGCTGCCTGATAGCTGTTTGGAGTATCAGATTGAGAGTCAGTATATTGGATTAAAACTGAAGAGCCGTCCTCTGACCATTGAATGTTCTGTAGAGTAATTTGAGTATCTTGCTCAAATTCAAAGATCAACTCTACTTTTCCAGTGTCCCTCTCTAGCATTGAAAATACATTTGTATCTGAAAGGTAGGTTATATACCGATCATCAGGAGAGATAGAAAAACCTCCACGAACGAGCGACCGTTCGACTGATACAATTTCACGTTCAATATCTGTTTGTAAATTTTTTTCTATCACACGTGAAATTTTCCCATCAGAATCTATAAGAAGGAGCTTCTGCTGAAAGGGGTTGTCCGATTGAGGTAGATTTCTATATGAGTTCGGCAAGATATAGCTTGGTTGTAAATCTGTTGACCGTGAAAAACCAACCCTCTTTTCTTCCAATACAGATTCATTGGATTTATCTATCTGAACTGGCGTATCAGGTTGCAAAGAAAGAACCAAGAGAGCTCCTCCCACGAAAATGATACTGAAGATAGCAATGTAATAGTTCCGAGACATAGATATCAAGGTTATCTTACCTTTACCATAGCAAGAAAAAGACTATTTGCAAAACGTTCTTCTCCAATATTCAACGATTCTCTCGATGATATAGTCGCTGGGATCGATAATAGTTGTATTAGGAAATGTTCCTCGAAGTTGGACTGCTACGTGGGTGTAGTGGGTGCAGGCTAAGATCAAATAGCTTGGGGTGGGGTACTCGTCTTTGAGTTCTTGAATCTGAGTTTGGATACTTGCCTGATCATTAGCCTCAATTGCTGAGGCGAGCTTTGGGGTTGCAACGGCTGTGAGATTGGCGAGTCCCTGTTCGGCAAAGTCTTGTTGGTAAAATCCAGAATCAATAGTTGCTTGAGTCGCAATCAAAATTCCGGTCTCGGTTTTTTGTGTGTCAGAAAGAGTGTCTAAACATTCCCGCAGAGGAACAGTTACTCCCAAAATCTTTCGCTCTGGATAATGATTGGGAAGCCACTCTTGTTGAAGGTATCGAATCGTATGAACTGAGGCAGTGTTACAAGCAAGGATCACCAGTTGGCAGCCTTGCTCAAAGAGTTCTTGAACTGCTCGAATTACATATGCTCGAATTTCAGCAGAAGGTTTATTTCCAAGCGGGAGAGCTTCCTTATCAGCATAAAATGCCACCGGAACATCTGGTAGCAACTGTGTGACTCCGTCAGCAATATATTTTCCGCCAAGTCCTGTATCATAGATTCCAATCATAGCCCGAGTTCTAATCTTCGCTGGTTCATTCGATCGAGAATTTGATTTGAATTCGGATGAGGATGAAATTCTAATTCAGTATCCCCAACCCGAATCCGAGCCCTGGGCTCTTTGGTGAGTCGATTGGCATAAATTTTGTTACGCTGCACCCACCGCGCTACAGTATTCCAGACTTCTCCGCCACAGAATTCGACCAACTGCTCATACGGTTTGTGCCACCAATAGGGTTTCAGATCCGAAATTCCGGTATAAAGCCGCCACTGATTTTTGGGAAACCAATTTCGGGTCCAAGAATTCTGCGTCCAAAATTGTTCCAGAACTTCCTGAGAAGAAGAA
>CAJXTH010000114.1 GCA_913060955.1 uncultured bacterium
CTTCAGAAGGTCTTTGCGGGCTTCATCATCTTGGAGGAAATGCAGTACAGTATTCGCAAAGGCCTCGATGTCATGATAGGCAAAGGTTGGAGTAGATGGCACAACACCAATAAATCCGCTGGTCTCAGAGGAAATGGTAGGCACTCCGGAGCGAATTGCTTCCAAAGCAGTCAGTCCAAATGGCTCCGATGGTGAGGGCATGACAAACAGCTGACAGGTTTTGTAGAGTTGTTTTTTGGCGTCTCCGTTTACCCAACCGGTGAAAATAACGTTTTTCTCCAGTCCCCGCTTGGCGACTTCTTCGATCACCTCCGGTAGAATATTCCCGTCTGGAGTTCCGTCTCCAGCAACAACAATTTTGACTTGAGGGTCGATTTGAACAAGCCGAACCGCGGTATCTATCAAAAACATCAGACCTTTTTGCGGGACCACTCGACCGATAAACAACACATTTTTTCCGCTGTTTAGATCATCGTATCCTTTGGTCTCCGGGATAAAGGTAATGTCATTAAAGACCGTAAAAATTTTCTTGGGCGAAATGCCAAATTTATTGATCAGTTGTTGTTTGGTAACGTCAGAAACCACCGCTACTCCATCGGCCGTTTCGAGTCCCAGCTGTTCGACGGGGAAAATAGCTTTTCCGGTTTTGTCTTTGACAGACCCTCCTGATCGATCAATCTGGGTCGAGTTTAAGTGAATATAGAACGGAATGTCGATTCCCCGATCTTTGAGGAGCATCAAGGTAGGCATGGCCAGCCAGTCCATTCCGTAAATCAGGTCAAACTGCTGATCTGTTTCCTCTAACCATTCTGCCACGGCATGTGCGTGAGCTCGAGTCATAGCTGGGGTATTCGGGGGGTAGAGATTCGTTTGGGAGTGTTTCCCTCGTTTTTTAGAGTACAACTGTGGCCATTTGGAGTAGGTCTTTTTGACTTCAGAGACAAACTCATTCAAGGTGAAAGACTCCAACCCAGGGATTGGAAGTTTCTGTTTATAAAAATGTTTGGTTCTTTTTGCAAGAGAAATAATGTCATCCGCGCCTTCCTCGGGAAGTTCATGAGGAACTACGACGGTCACTGTCGCACCTTGGGCTCGAAGTTCGTCGACAAGACTTCGTACAAGCACACCCAACCCTCCGGTCATGAGGGGAAGAATCTCCCAGGAAAGGATGAGGATGTTTGGCTTAGAAGCCGACATAGGTATGTGTTATTTGAGTTTATTATAGCACATATTATGCAATTCTCAGAAGTTGATCTTGGCTGCAGATCATGCCTTCTTTGAGTAAGGCATCAATATTCTGTGCAACTCGATCGTCTCCAATGATTCCCTCGAGTGACTCCTGCGTTTGAGGAGATTTTAATAATTCTTTAATAATCCGAGATCTCACCTGCCGATTAGATCCTTCAAATTTGGACTGTTTGGTATAGTGTTTACTTTTCCGGTTCGGATTGGGGACTATTTTTTTGAGATAGGTTCCATAATCCATCAAGGCATAGTACCAATCCCGAGGTCGATCCTGGGGAACTACTTTTGTAATCCAGGGCATCAGCTCTCGGTCATGAACTCCTTCTTGCCCGGGGAATAGATGATACAAAAACACCCGCCGGACATTGGTTTCAATAAATGTCGTTGGCTTGTTGTAGGCATAGCAGGCAATCGCACCTGCAGTAGCAGCTCCAATACCCGGTAAGGTCTCGAGCGCTTTGGGATCTCCTGGGAGGACTCCATTGTACTCTTCTACTACTCGTTGCGCCGTCTGCCATAAAAATTTTCCCCGTCGGTTATAACCCATCCCCTGCCAGACCTGGAGCACTTCAGCCAGCGAGGCATTGGCCAGTGCTTCAAAGCTTGGAAAAGCATCTATAAATTCTTCGAACTTTACCTGAACGCGAGGAACCTGGGTTTGCTGAAGCATGATCTCTGAGACCAGCACCCAATAGGGATGAATTTCATCTCGCCATTTCATTGGACGCCGATGGGATTCGTAATAGTTCCAGACCGCTCCTTGGAGTTCTGCTAACTTATCGTGCATAGACCCGCTGAATCGTAAATCCGAGTAAGTAGGCTCCAATCATTGCCGGGAACGCAAACCCAAGCCAGATGGAAACCCCGGTCCAAAAGGCAAGAGATAGTACTCCAGAGGCCATGAGCCATCGCTGTTGATTGAGAGTAGGCCGAGCATCTCCCACAAGCAACTCAAATAGA
>CAJXTH010000115.1 GCA_913060955.1 uncultured bacterium
AAAATCAAATACCTCATACCCACTCACCGAGTGAGCAGCTGACTCAAATTCTACCTGCCGAGTCTCCCAGGTATTCACATCCAAAATGTCCATCTCCTGCGAAGCCCTTCCCGACCGATAGATCACTGCGAAATCCTGAAACTCATCAAGCCCTTCAAATTCATAGTCCGGATATTCAGATATCAACAATTCTGCCTCCGTCCAATAATCTTTTCCGGCCGCAAGTTTCCAAATTTGCCCATTTTGTTTCTCATCCCGATTAGAAAGAATCAACCAAAACTCTGGATATCTCACCGCATCGAACCGATGTCCTTCCCGTGGCTCCAAAACTGGCACAAACTCTGCCTCAGGATCACCAAACTCTCGCCAGTAAAGCTTGGTTGTCATCTTACTCCCCACCTGGATATATAATGTCCGCTCGTCTCGAGACATATCGATTCCCACAAAAAATCGCTCATCCGGTTCTTCGAACAGCACTTCTTCCTTCCCAGAAGCAATATCCATCCGACACACCTGGTACGGCCGATGCGTCTTGTCTGCTCGAACGTAGAGAATCGACTGCTCATCCTGCTCAAAGATCAATCCAGAAGTGGTAACCTTAGGAATCTCTCGAAGAATCTCACCCGACTTCAAATCCCGAACAAAAATCGTATAATACTCGTCCCCGGTCTCATCTACACTATAGGCCAGGAGCTTCTCAGACAGTGATACCTCCAAATCTCCCAAATCCCAAAAGTTCTTCCCCTCAGCTTCAACATTTCCGTCCAAGAGACACTCCTCAACTCCCTCTCGATCAACTCGGTAATAAGCAGCATACTCTTTACCCTCAAACGTCCGCGAAAAATAAGCATACTCTCGATGCCAAACATGCAGAGACTCCTGAGCCTCTACCACTCGGGACCGCATTTCTCGGTACAGCTGCTGTTGCAAATCTTCGGTATCCACCATCCAATCAGCAACATAGGCATTCTCCGCCTCGATATGAGCAATCACCTCAGGATTGTCTTTTTCCTGAAGCCACCGATACTCATCAACACGCTTGATCCCATGATGTTCAAGATCAACTGGAATCTGTTTTGGCTTTGGATAGTTCATTTCTACTTTGATTAATTGCTTTCAGTGTACCAAAAAGAACAGTCCATATCTAGTCCCAAAGCCATAAATATGCTATAAAACAGATGCAGTCTCACAGAAGACCCCATGGACATTACACCACCCTCGGGAATTGATTTCTTTGTCGTCACCCAAGTTAACGGCAAACCACCTCTGTACACTTTGGAAAAGGTGAGAACCCGAGAAACCTTCTCTCGAGTTTCTTGCCCAATTAAGTTAACTCTTCGAGAAGGCTATTACGGAAATCTTTCTCAGAATCGATTGATTTTCACCCCCAGAGTCGCTATGAACCAACTCAAAATATAATCTCCGACCACACCAGATCGGAGATTTTTTATTTTCTCTTGGAAAGATAGACCGCAATTACCCCTCCCAACCAGAGCGCAACTTGAATTGGAATTACAAAAAACGTTATTGCAGTCGTAGTGCTCCAAAATTCAACTACACCACCTGAAAGGCCATAATTTGTAAGTCGGTAGAAACCAAACATGACTACTTGAAAAGTAACTAAAGTAGTTGAAATAAGCACCATAATCCACGGAACAAATGGAGCATACTTCATCCGAACCGTTTTACTAGATATACGAATAACAGTATCGATTAAGGTCAAAACAATCGCAGTCACAGTGCCAAAGATCCCTCCAAAAAGAAATGTCAGGTTCATAATTCCCCAAACGTACTGAGAAATTGGGAAAGGAATCACATAGACGCCAAATGTAATCAATACCCAAAGCAGTATAACGAGTCCAATAACTCCATAGCTCAGGTGAGTGACTACCCGAAATGCCCGATACAAATTCATAGATCTACTCATAGAAATTTTCTTAGTTACCTTCACTCTACGCCCTTTTGCACAAATTACAAGTTACTCCAGAAACTTCTTTTCCTTGATCTTTTCTGGTAAATACGACTCGGTGTCGTACTTTTGATACCCTTTCCCATACCCCTCATCTTTCATCAGCTTGGTTACCGGGTTCCGGATATGTTTGGGAATTGGAAGAT
>CAJXTH010000116.1 GCA_913060955.1 uncultured bacterium
GGCTTTCATCCCGCTGGTTCCGGAGGCTTCATAGGAGAGTTGGGGCGTGTTGAGCCAAACATCTACTCCAGAGATTAAGTACTTGGCCAGATCCATATCATAGTCTGGTAGGTAAGCAATCCGGAGGTACGGATCAGAATACTGTTTATCGAGTTCCATGATTCGTTGGATAATTTCTCGTCCGACGGGGTCCTCGTGGTAGGCTTTTCCGGCAAAGACAATGTTGAGTCCTCCGTGGTCATGAGCCATAGCTAACAGCTGGTCTGGGTTGGAAAGGACTAATGTAGCTCGCTTGTACTCGGTTGCTCGGCGAGCAAATCCAATAGTGAATGCATCAGGAAGTAAATCTTGTCCGCAGGATTCTTGGATTTTTGCGTGGAGAGCAGCTCGACTTTGAGCGTGTGCTGCGCGAATCTTTTCTAAAGGAATGGTCTCGGCATACCGAAGAATCTGAGGAGTCTGTTCCCAGCTGGGGATATAATCATCAAAGACGGTTCTCATCGGTTCAGAAACCCAGGTAGGAATATGAATTCCATTGGTTACATAATCAATTTCATGGCCAGGAAACATATGCTCTGAGACTTCTTTGTGCTTTTCTGAAACAGCGTTGGAATAATCAGCAAGTTCGAGAGCTAGAGCAGTGAGGTTCACGATGTTCCCATCCTCTTCCAGAGAAGCTTCCGGAATCTGGAGACATTGGTTGTGGGTACACATGGAGTGCAGAAACTCTACCGGGAGTCGGGTATGACCACCTTTGAGGGGTGTATGGGTAGTAAAGACCACTTGGGTTGAATCTTGATCGAGTACCATAGCCAAGAGTCCGCTGTGACTTTCGTTCAAGTGGAATGTCGATACGTGTTCGGTGAGTCCCAGTGCCTCCAACGCAAACCAAGATCCAAGACCAAGTACGACCAGTTGCCTGTTAAAGACTTCTTTATCCGCAGCGTACAATTCGTAGGACACTTTGCGGAAGAGTTCGGAGTTTTCCGGAAGGTCGGTGTCTAGATACAGGATAGATACTGACTGTCCTGATACGGGAGAGGTGTACTGGTATTCCCAAATGTCGATTTCGACGGTTTCCTCAGCCAAGGGAAGGGAAGTGTGGCCAACCTTTTCCATGTACTGGGTATGGTCCCATTCTTGCGGATGGTTGATCTGACCCTGCGTGTCGTCGAGCTCCTGGGAAAGGTATCCATTTTTATACAGAATTCCAATTCCAACGGCGGCAATTCCCATGTCGGCATAGCCTTTCATAGTGTCACCGGCCAAAATCCCAAGGCCTCCCGAGTAGGTTTTGACTTCAGGTTGGACACCAAATTCCATACAGATATATGCCAGGTGCGGAGTATAGTTCATGATTGTGTGGTTTGTTTTTACCGTTTTGCTAATTCTATTTTACCATTTTTCGGATATCTGTGCTAAACTTGTGAGTAAGTCACCACACATGATTCAACAAGAATACGAACTCAAATTTGCAGTTACCGATGAGCGAATCGCCGAGCTCGAGACCCAGCTTGTGGACTCGGGTTTCTTGCTGGATTTTGATCACAGGGAAACTGACTATGTCCCGGATACTCCAGAGTATCTAATGCGTCAAAACAGCTTTATGATTCGGTTTCGAGGATTTCAAGCCGCTGAAGGATCTGATATTTTATATACTCTCAAAGACAAACGAGAGCGAGAAGATGTCCAGCACTACCAAGAACTTCAAGCCAAGTTTTCGGATCCAGAAATTACCGAGGTTTTTACAGAAGTAAATCAAAGACTGGCTGAGTTAGGAATTGATCCAGTACCCAATGAAGTTCTCAGGTTACAAACATTGGACGAAATAATCCCAGTTGTACGAGCAGCTGGACTCACTGGAAACCGGATGCTTTCGGATAAAGATCGCAAACAATATTCTCGGGGGGATCTGGTAGTTACTATTGATCGATTACCCAAAGATATTGGTCAGTTTGTGGAACTCGAAGCACCAACCAAAGAAGCAGTCTATACACTCAAAGACGAACTCGGATTTGCCGACCAGGATATCGACACCCGAAACTATGGTCTGATTATTCAAACAGCCCAAAAGGAACGGGGAGCGACCGAGGAA
>CAJXTH010000117.1 GCA_913060955.1 uncultured bacterium
AATCCATGTTCTGTGTAATACTCGATAACCTCTCGCTTTCGCTCCAGACTCTCCTTTGCCGTGTCCATTAATTCATACAGAGTTTTGATAAACGCTTCCTTTGACTCAGTCGTATATCCAATCCGCGGTAGATTAATAGTCACGACTCCAATTGATCCAGTCAGAGGATTTGCCCCAAAGAGTCCTCCTCCTTTCATCTCCAAATCTTTGGTCTCGAGCCGCAATCGACAGCACATTGAGCGGGCATCCTCGGGATTGAGATCGGAGTTAATGAAGTTTGAAAAATACGGAAGCCCATACTTGGCTGTAGCCTCCCAGAGTGGCTCTAGATCAGGATTATCCCAGTTAAAATCACTGGTGATATTGTAGGTCAAGATGGGGAAGGTAAACACGCGGCCGTGGGCATCTCCCTCCCCCATCACCTCCAGTAACGCTCGATTGATCATCATCATTTCTGGCTGAAACTCTTTGTATGTTTCAAGCAAAGTAGTTCCCCCGACAATTGCAGCTTTGTCAGCATAGGCTGAAGGAACTTCCAAGTCCATTGTGAGATTGGTAAACGGCGTCTGAAATCCCACTCGGGTCGCAATATTCATGTTAAACACAAACTCTTGCAAGGCTTGCTTGACCTCTTCATAGGTCAGCCCATCCGTTCGCACAAACGGGGCCAGAAGCGTATCAAAGCTTGAGAACGCTTGAGCTCCAGCAGACTCTCCCTGCAAGGTGTAAAAGAAATTCACCATCTGCCCCAGAGCCGATCGAAAATGCTTCGGTGGTTTTGACGCTACTTTTCCCTCTACTCCGGTAAACCCTGTGATCAAGAGATCCATCAGATCCCACCCCACACAGTAGGTAGAAAGAAGCCCCAAGTCATGGATATGAAAATCTCCCTCTCGATGAGCTTTAGCCACGTGCGGAGAATAGATTTTTTCTAACCAATATTCCTTGGTAACTTCTGTTCCAATATAATTATTGAGCCCCTGAAGAGAAAAGGCCATGTTACTGTTTTCTTTGACTTGCCAATCAAGCTTTTCTAAGTACTGATCAACCAAGTCGATCGCGAAGGGGATGTGTTCGGACATGATATTTCTATTTATCTTTGTATTAAGTATGTAAAAACCAGCTCACACACGATACGTTGTGATGTTTCCGAAAGGTTTTGCTAGTTGTATATTCTTATTAAACGCCCCTTTCACCCCCATGTCAAAGACCACTCATAGTAGTCTATTTTATGCCATTTATACTATATGTAGTAGTAAAACCTACATTTTACCTGGATATCTATCTTATAAGTACAACTCATATCCAGACATCCAGCTCTCAGACTCATCAAAAAATTTCTCTAAGGTTCATAATCCACACAGACTTTAGCCAAAAAGCACCAAAAAAGAGTTCAGGTTTGAACTCTTTTTTAGGGTTGAATTGACCCTTTAGACTCGCTCGTACTGCCCAGATTCAAAGCGAAGGACTTCACCCAAAACAATCATGCGATCATCTTCGACAATTAGTCCGCCATCTTCAGGAATAGCATATACTGGAACCTCCTGGTACTCACTATAATCCGAGACTTCTTGAGCCATCTGATCAGATTCCTCATAGTGAACAACCACTTGAAAATTTACGGCATCAAGTCCAGTCATATCTTCAAGCCCAATCGTGTTTTCATCTCCGTGGGAAAGCCCCGCAGTAGCCACACTCGGAGTCATCAGAATAGCTCCCGCTGACAACCCAATTACCAAAGCATCATCAGACACGTGCCGATCAAAGATATCATCAAGTACGTCGCGAGCATGATACATAAAATAAAAGGTATTTCCCCCAGACAAAATCACAATATCAAAGGTTCCCTCCAAATTTGCAAGACCCGCCGGATCATCGATACCTACGACTTCCCAGGAAACGTCAGATACCCACTGCCAATCAGCCTGCGCTTGGTTGATAAATGGATCAGCATCGATTCCTTTGGTCTGAGATGAAATAAAAAGTACTCGGGCCTGTCTGGACAAGTTCAGCTGCTCGAGAACAACTGCCTGATGGTCGCTCGGAAGTGTGTTACT